>CAXNFZ010000234.1:0-4869 GCA_964201495.1 Chloroflexota bacterium
ATGAGGAGCGAAGTCCGTACAATAACGCGCATCGGGATCCAGGACGCTCTCGTAACTTTGAACAGTTACGAGGGCGTTTTCTTTTTTCCGGTGAATGTTCCGTGACGCGCCGAGATGCCGCGCCCGCGTTCGATCCCATGATGGGTCGCGTTGAACATTCCATACTCCGCAGCTGATTCATAGTTGCGGGATAACACGACCATGACGTCGTGACCAGAATCCGAATGTGCTGCATGAAGTTCAGGAGTTTGTTTTCATCATGGTCAAACGCAATATTTTTCGCTTCGCGCTGCGCCTGACAGGAACGGTCTTGTCGCTGGGCGTCTTTTTCGGGATCGCTTCGCGCGTGCTCGGGCAGACGACTGAGCCACCGACGGTGGATCAGGTGAGTGCGATGGCGAAGGAAACGAAGGATGCGCTCAACATCATGTGGATGCTGCTGGCGGCCTTCATCGTGTTCTTCATGCAGGCAGGTTTCGCGCTGGTCGAAGTGGGCTTTACACGTGCGAAGAACGCAGCGCACACGATGGCGATGAACATGCTCGTGTTCGCGCTCGGAGCGTTCGGATATTGGCTGACGGGCTTTGCATTTCAGTACGGCGCGGTGAATCATGCATGGGGTGAGTCGACGGTGGCTGGCGCGGTGGCGGGAACATGGGCGCACTCGCCGGTGACGCTGGGCGATTGGGCCGGCGCGCTGGATGCGCCTTTGCTGGCGTTCGGCAACGCCGGCCTGCTCGGCGGCAGCGGCTTCATGCTCGCCGGCGTCGGGCTGAACACCGGCATCCTGGCGTTCTTCATCTTCCAGATGGTGTTCATGGACACCGCTGCGACGATCCCTACTGGTTCGACGGCTGAGCGCATCAAGTGGTCGGGCTTTTGCCTGATGGCGCTGTGGGTCAGCATGTTCATGTATCCGCTGATCGGCAACTGGGTGTGGGGCGGCGGCTGGCTGCAGAACCTTGGTCGACTCGTGGGCCTCGGCAATGGCGTGGTGGATTTTGCAGGCGATTTGCCTGTTCACATGGTGGGCGGCGTGCTTGGCCTCGTTGGGGCGATTGTCATGGGACCGCGCATCGGCCGCTTCAACAAGGACGGTTCGGCGAACACGATCCCGGCGCACAACCTGCCGTTCGGCATTCTGGGCACTGTGATTCTGTTCTTCGGCTGGTTCGGATTCAACCCAGGCTCGTCGCTCGGCTTCACCGGCACGTTCGGCCAGCTCGCGGCGAATGCGGCGGCGAACACGCTGGTGGGCGGTTCGGTGGCCGGCGTGGTGACGATGCTGTATATGTGGTTCATTCATCCGATCCGCAAGCCGGATCCGGCGATGTCGGTGAACGGCATGCTGGCCGGTCTGGTGGCGATCACCGGACCGTGCGCATTCGTGAGCAGCGTCGATGCGGCGATCATCGGCGCCGTGGCCGGCGTGCTGGTGGTGTGGGCGACGGGCTGGCTGGAGAAGGCGAAGATCGACGATCCGGTCGGTGCGGTGCCGGTGCATTTCGTGTGCGGCATATGGGGTGCGCTGGCGGTCGGCCTGTTCGCCAACGGATATGACATTACCGCCGGCTGGAACGGCATGTCGACGCCGGTGACCGGCCTGTTCTACGGCGGCGGCTTCGGTCAGCTGATCGCGCAGGCGATTGCGGCTGTGGCCGTATCGGTCGTTGCGGGCGGTCTGTCGTGGATCTTCTTCATCGTGGTCAACAAGCTTGGCCTGCTGCGCGTGGCGGCGGACGTTGAAGTGCGCGGCCTGGACATTCCGGAGATGGGCGTGCACGGCTACTTCGGCGACGAGAGCTACGTCCCCGGTGCGCCGAGCCCGGCGAAGATGCCGTCGAACGTCGGCGTGTCGCCGGTGTCGCGGTAGAAGCATTGCACATTGCACATTGCACATTGCACATTGAAAGGCGATCCTACTTCGCATGCAGGAACGTCACCGAGTCGATCTTAGAGGGTGTGCTTCGCCCTTTGCAGTGTGAAATGTGCAGTGTGAAATGAGCAATGTGAAATGTGATACGCACTCATCTCCACTTCGCAGCCCGCTCGCAAATCCGGTCTCCGTTCTCTGAAAGCCAGTCGTCGATTTGAACGAAGGTCTGAGCCCAGGATTCCACATCGATGAGCGGGGTGAGGCCGCCGTGGAAGCGGCCGACGAGGTGAATGAGAACTACGGCGTTGCGCAGACGAATAAGCGTCGGCAACGCCGTAATTTCCTTTTCCGAAAGGCGCGTGACTTCCGAGAAGCCGCGGCCGAGTGCGTCGAGCCGCAGCCAGAGTTCGTCGCGGCCGAGCGTGTCCCAGAGCCAGGTGTCGAGCGCGCCGGCAAGGTCCATCGCCGGCGGATTCAGGGAGCAGTTCTCGAAGTCTAGGATTGCGGAGACTGTGTTTCCTTCCACGAGCACATTGCCGGGAATGATGTCGCCGTGGGTGAGCTGGCTGCCGAGCCTGCTCCAGCACGACTGCGTGGCGTCGACCGTGCGTTCGAGAATTTCCCGCGTATCGACGCAGAGGCGTTCGTCGAGCAGACCGGCGAGATCCTCGAGTGCGAGCGTCGGTTCCGGGACGAGCGGGTGTACGCGCTCGAGTGCACAGGCGGGCGGCGGCAGGCGCAGGCCGCGCACGTCGACCTTCTTGAGCGCCTTTAGCAGCTGGGCCAGCGCCGTGCCGACGGCGCGCGCATGCGGCAGATCGGACGTGACGGGATTGGTTCCCTTGAGAAACGGCAGCAGCACCATCAACTTCGGCCCTTCGTCCGTGGCGAACGTAGCGCACATCTCGCCGCGGCGCGTGATTTCCGGAGCAGGGATTTGGAAGGGCAGCTTCGCGCGCTGCAGCTGCAGCAGAACGGCGAGTTCGTGCTCGATGTGGCGCGCGTTGCCGTGGTTGCCGTAGACGCGCAGCACGTGCGAGATCGGCGCATCGTCCGACGGGCGCACGCCGAAGAGCAGGTTGTTGTAGCCGCCGCGCGCGAGCGGTGCGACGACGCAGCCGCGTGGCAGGTCCCAGATCGAATGAAGAGAGGGCAGCTGCATGTTCAGCCGAAGCGTCCGGTGATGTAATCCTCGGTGCGCTTGTCCTGCGGTTTCGTGAAGATCTGCAGCGTTTCGCCGAACTCGGCCATCTCGCCGGCGCGTTCCGGACGCATCATCATGACGGCACAATAGTCGCTGGCGCGCGCGGCCTGCTGCATGTTGTGCGTGACGATGACAATCGTGTAGCGTTGCTTGAGCTGTTGCATGAGTTCTTCGATGCGCAGCGTGGCGATCGGGTCGAGGGCGGAGCAGGGCTCGTCCATCAGGATTACTTCGGGCTCGACGGCGATGGCGCGGGCGATGCAGAGTCGCTGCTGCTGGCCGCCGGAGAGCGCGAGTGCACTGGCGCGCAGCTTGTCCTTGACTTCGTCCCACAGCGCTGCGCCGCGCAGGCTGCGTTCGACGATGGCGTCGACTTCGTTGCGGGAGATGCGGCGGCCGAGGGTGACGCCGTAGGCGACGTTGTCGTAGATCGATTTCGGAAAAGGGTTCGGCCGCTGAAAGACCATGCCGACGCGGCGGCGCACAGCGACGGGGTCGATGCTCGGGGCGTAGATGTCTTCGTCGTCGAGCATGATGCGGCCCTCGACGCGCGTGTTGCTGAGCAGCTCGTTCATGCGGTTGAGCGAGCGCAGCAGCGTGCTTTTGCCGCAGCCGGATGGGCCGATGATCGAGGTGATTTGATTGCGGCGCACCGGCAGCGAGACGTTGGCCACGGCGCGAAAAGTGCCGTAGAAGACGGATACGTTCTCGAGGCTCATTTTTGCGTCGATCGCCGGTGCGGAGGCGGGTGCAGTTTCAGTTGCATTCATGGTTGGCTCGTGCATGCAGTAGGGAGAGTGTACCTGCCTCAGGACGGCTGACGTCTTAGTGGAGTGCATATGCAGTTCGGGGCGAAAGTTCTTGTGCGTGAAAACCTCACCCCTGTCCCCTCTCCCCCTGCGATTTCGCTTGCTGTTTTCCCGTGTCATGCTCGCTGCAGCGCGCGAAATCCTGGCGGAGAGGGGCGGTCGATTACCGCATGTGTCCGCGCTGACAAGCAATCGAGGTCCGCATCGACGCGGAAGGAGTTCAAATCGAATCACAGCCAATTCCCCAAAAACTTCGGACGCACCCGGGCGCCCGTCGATGTCGCCTGGTTGTTCATGGTTGGGAGCTTCGGCCATCGCGCGGAATCGCGGCGGAGGGGATGTGCGGAACGATTTTGTTTATCAGCCATACTGCTGTGATGTTCACGAGCAGCGAAGCGATGAACATGCTGTAGGTCGACGACGAGGCAGCGTAGAGAGTCATGACAAACTCGCCTTCGGACAGCAGCACCACCCATGTCAGGAATGCCGCCAGCCAGAAATCACAGCAGACGCGGCCGAAGGCGATGCCGATCGCCGGAACGATCGCCGGCAGTGCGTTCGGAAGGACGATCGCGCGCACGAATTCGCCGCGCGTGAGTGCCGGATGGAAGCGCGGTTCGCGCAGGCTGGGTGGCAGCGCCTGCATGGCGCGGACGGTGGCGTGGACGATCGTCGGCAGAAGCATGGCAGCGCAGACGAACAGCATCGGCATGAGGAAAACGAAGAGTGCGTCGAAGCCCTGCGAACTGATCCTGCTGATGACGTAGAGGATCGAGACGAGTGCTGCTCCGAAGAAGAGTCCGATCAACAGCGTGGGCAGCATCGATGTCACACGAGCGATCGAAGCAATCGCCGGGCCGATGCGCTTGTGCGGCCGCGGCAGCACGGCGTAGACGCCGATGCGCACGGCAAGGGGTGCGGCGAGCGACAGCAGGAGCGCGCTCGCGATCGCACTGAGCACGATGCCGGAAAGGTTGGGG
>CAXNFZ010000235.1:0-4853 GCA_964201495.1 Chloroflexota bacterium
GTCCGCACATCAGTCGAAGAAGCGCGCACTGCTGCGGCCGCTGTCGGTATCGAAGCTGGAGTAAGTTCGACGCAGGCACCCGGCTCTGATTGCGGCTTAGGAATTTGTCTCACGCGAAGCCGCGAAGAACGCGCAGAATGCGAAAATATCTGCATTCCGCTGCCGAAAATCCTGCCGCGCGACCCGCCTGACAGGCCTTTCCCTTCGCGTTCTTCGCGGCTTCGCGTGAGGAAAATCTGCTGTCGAAATTCGCCCCAAACTGCGAATGCTCCCAGTTCGACCGCCTGTGGCAGAATCACCGGGCGATGCTCAAAACTTCGCGCCTGCTGATGGCGGCGCTTCTCGTCCTGCCGGCTTCGATCTACAGCGCAGCAGTGCTGTTCTCCGATTCGCGCGCCATCGTGCTGTGGGATCGCGGCACTCCGGAATTTTCTGCGCTCGCACCGCTGGTCGGCGGGCTGATTGCCTGGGCTGCACTCGTCGTCTTTCTGGCGCCGCGGCTGGCACACACCATCCGCCGCCGCGCCGTCGTCGCGTGCATCGCACTCGCCTTTGCCGCCGGCCTGCTCCTGCAAACGGCCGCCACACGTGTGGTCGATCCCTTCCCTCTGCGCTCGCTTCTGCTGCGCCAGTTCTCTGATTTCACCGGCGGCTACTGGAGCGTCGGCGCACGCGTGACCGACGCACCCGCATGGCTCGACAACTTCGCACAGGAGATGGAGAGCTACACCGTGCATGCCGAGCGACATCCGCCCGGGCTGCCGCTGATCTTCTACTTCACACGCCTGCCGTTCGATGCGTTTCCCGAGCTCGCCGCGAGCATCGCTGCCTGGGCGCGTCCGCTCGCATGCTTCGATGATGGCGGCACTACTCTCAGCAACGCCGCGATCGCCGGCGGCGTGCTCGGCTCGCTGCTCGAAACGCTCGCCGCATGGGCGGTGCTGCCCGTGCTCTACGCTTTCGTCCGACGCACGATTTCACAGCGTGCGGCGCTGATGGCCGTGCTGCTCTTCCCACTCTCAGCCGGCGCGCTGATCTGGGTCTCGCAGTGGGACCGCACCTTCGGCCTGCTCGCCGTCGGCGCGCTGCTGCTCACCGATCGATTGCTGCCGCCGCGCAAAAGCAGTCCTCCGTTCGGAAAAGCGCTCGCGCTTGGCCTGCTGCTCGCTCTCGGCACTCTGTTCAGCTTCGGCAACACTCCTCTGATTATGGTCTGCGGCCTCTACGCACTCGCACACCTGTCCCGCCGGCGCGCTGGAGCGCCGTTCGTCACGCTGCTCGTATCGCCGCGCGAAATCGCCCTGCTGCTCACCGCTGCCGCCGGCTTCGTCGCTCCATGGCTGCTGCTCATCGCCGGCTTCGGATTCGATCTGCCTGCCACGTACGCCACTGCCATGCGCTTCCATCTTGAGCTCGAGCGCCCGTTCTGGCCGTTCGTACTCTGGCACGCCTGGGACATTTTCACCTTCATCGGCCTGCCGCTCGTCGGCGCAGCGCTGCTCTCCTGGCGCCGCTGGCCGGCGCTTACGTTCGCCGTGTTCGGCACGCTCACCGCGCTCTGCCTGCTGCATGTCGCCCGCGGCGAAACCGGCCGCGTGTGGATGTTCTTCGCGCCGCTCATCACTGCGCTCGCGGCGGCGTTTCTCACACCCAGAAAATCGAATGCAAGTCAGGAGAACTCGAACCGCTTCGCCGCAGCACGAGTCGCGATTCCGCTCATCGTCGGCGCACTAGCGCTGCAGTCGCTCGTGCAGATCGGCTGGCTGCGCGTCATCGGCTATGGCGTCGACCCACTTACACTTACCAATGCTGCAACGCCGCCAAATCTCTCCCCCACCGAAATCCGCTTCGAACGCAACGGCGAGCTGCAGCTGCTCGGCGTCGCCATGCCCGATGCGCTCGCGCCCGGCGACTACGCTTCGATCGATCTGCTCTGGAAGCTCGACGCTGCCGCACCAGTCACGACGTCATACAAAGTCTTCGTCCACGTCGCGGATTCGCCTGAAGATCAACGCCGCATCGTCAACCAGGACGGCCGTCCCATGAGCAACGCACTGCCCTTCACCTGCTGGCGGCCGAATCAGATCGTGCTCGATCGCCACGCCGTCCGCATCGATGAGAATGCCGCACCCGGAGAATACGCCGTCATCGTCGGCCTCTACGATGAGCAATCCGGCACGCGTGCCTTCGTGCACACGGCGCAGATCGCCGTGGCGAACGGGGTGACGCTGCCGCAGAGATTGACCATTTCAGATTGATCTGAAATCTGGTAACTGCTCAGGCCATCCATTTTTCCAACGCGAAACGCGCTATTCCTTCCCCCGAAGGGAGAAGGAATAGCGCGTTTCGCGGGAAATACTGATTTAGGCCTGAGTAGTTACGAAATCTGAAATCCAAAATCCGAAATGAAGCTCCTCATCCTCCTCCACTTTCTCCTCGCCGTCACATACGGCCTGGTAATCCCTCCCTACGAGGCGCACGACGAGACGGGGCACTTCGCGTACGTGCGACACATCGTCGTGGAGGGCCGCAGGCCAAACGCGCGCAGCGAAAACAAGACATTCCTCGATCAATCACATCAGCCGCCGTTGTACTACATGATCGCGGCTGCGTTCACGTTCTGGGCACGCCCGGCACTGAACGAAGCAGCCGACCCGCCACGCAATGTGTTTGCATTCGACGGCAGCAACCGGCGCGGCGTGCGCATCCTGCTGCGTCAGCAAAGTGAAGATTTCCCCTGGGGCAACGAAGTCCCGGCGCTGCACGCCGCACGCCTCGCATCAGCGCTGCTCAGCACGCTCATGCTGCTGCTGATCTCCGCAAGCGCCCGCATGGCTTTCCCGAATTCGCCCGGCGCCGCGCTGCTCACCACTGCCGTCGCCGCATTCAATCCCCAGGTCATCTTCATGGCCGCCATGGTCAACAACGATGTCATGGTTTCGCTCGCAGGAGCTGGCGTGATCTGGGCACTGTTGCGCTTCGCTCGCCCGAAACCCGGCCGCTGGGCGAGCGCGCTGCTTGGTCTGGCGCTCGGCGTCGGCCTGTGGTCGAAGAACAGCGCGCTGGTGCTGCCGCCATTCGCCGCAGTTGCGCTGTGCCTCATCGCCTGGCGAGCACGCTGGCCGCTGCGAACGCTGCTCACGCGCGGCGCAGTTGCACTCACCATCGCCGCCTTCATTACCGCACCACACTACATCGACAATTACGCCGCCTACGGAACGATCCTCGTCGACCGCACAGCCGAGAACAAAATTCTGACGCAGCAGAATCTGTTCGTCGAAGGGCTCGGCGTGGGCTTGCGCGACTCGTGGCTGCCGCAGTTGTTCATCAACGCATTCCGCACGTTCTGGGGCGCATTCGGCTGGGGCAACCTGCAGCAGCCGAATTGGGTGTATTTGCTCGTGCTCGTCTTCTGCCTGCTCGGCGGCGTCGGCGCAATCGCCGCCGCTCGTCGTGCGTCCGCTGCACAACGCACGGCGCTGCTGCTTCTTCTCGGGCTCGCCGGAGCCCTGCTCCTGCTGCCGACCTACCGCGCAATCGCGTATCAGGACCCGGCGCTGCTGCCCGGTCGCTACGTCATGCCGGCGCTCACCGCGTTCGCTGCCCTGCTCGGCTTCGGCTGGGACATGCTCACACGACGCATGCGGCGTCTGCGCATAGCAGTCGTCGCATCGCTCGCAGCATGGGCGTGCGCGGTTCCAGCGCTGCTGCTCATTCCCGCCTACTTCCCGTCGCGCATCCCAGAGCCGGCCGATGCGCCGCTGCTGCGCTTCGGCGACGTCGCAGCGGTGCGCGCACTTTCCGCAGAGTCGATCATCGTGCAGGACCGTGAAGGACCACGCCCCTATGCGCATGTGCGCGTCACATGGACCGCACTGCGCCGCACGAACAAACCATATGTCGTCTCCGTCGCCGTGCTCGGCCGCGACGCCGAAGTGCTCGGCGCTGCAAATATGCATCCCCAGCGCGGCAATCTGCCGAGCACAGTCTGGTCACCCGGTGATACGTTTACAGACGAATTTTTCGTGCTGCTGGAAAAACCGTGTGCTCAACTTCCTGCGCTGGGTCGTATCGAGCTGGCCATGTACACCGTCGATGAAGACCTGCGCGTGCGCGACAAACTCACAGCGCTGAATGCAGCCGGCACCGAGGTTTCCCCCATCCTCGGCCGCTTCAAGGTCGATGCGCCGCCGAGCCCCTACCCCATCTGGTGGCAGGAGCCGCGCACGCGCTTCGACGGTGCCATCGCCCTGCGCGACGTGTCCGCACCGACAAGTTTTGCCGCCGGGGATCCTCTCCCAGTACGCATTCACTTCGAACTTCTGCAGCCCATTCCGCGCGACGCCGTAGTGTTTCTGCACGCCACCGGGCCGGACGGCGCGCTCATTGCTCAGGACGATCACGCCCCTCTCTCCGGCGCATATCCCACATCACTCTGGGATCCCGGCGACTGCGCACGTGAAAATTTCACGCTAAATTTGCCACCGGACTTCACAGGCCCGCTGCAACTCTGGACCGGCTGGTACGACTCCGCAGGCCGCTTGCGTGCAACTTCCGCCATCGATCCGCAGCATCCGCAATTCGCTGACGACCGCGTGCCCATCGCCACAGTCCAAGTGTCACGCTGAACAGCAGATCCATGCGGGTGATGCCGTGATTCGAGGGTTTCACCAACGACAGGCTGTCCCGTTACGACGGCGATCGAACAGTTGCCCCTTTTGGCAAATGCACCCATCCACGCTGCTTCTTTCAGGTTCGTCCTGGCTCGTCCTGAATTTTGCCGCCGAAAAATCTGCGTCATGTCAAGCCAAGGAAAGCCGTAACTAACCTGACTTGCCACCTTAGGCAGAATT
>CAXNFZ010000236.1:0-4799 GCA_964201495.1 Chloroflexota bacterium
CCCTTTGGGGGCGGGCGATGGCGTGTTTCGCGGGTTTCATCAATTCAGTTTTGAGCACTCCCTGGTGAATGCACCCGTTGGCGGCTCTATGGTAGACTCTCGGGCATACAAATTGGCATGTCGAACCTTTCGGACTTCAGCGGGAAGAACGTCGTTCTCCCGCGCTTTGTGTTTGTACGTAACCGCCTGACAGCGTACGCGACTTGCGTTGAAACGTCCTGCCGTGCCTCAAGCGAGAGTGCGGAGATGGAGTTTCGGGCGATTTTCTGGCAACGGGCTGAGTAATTACGTTTGAAGAGCATTTGGGGTAATTCATGGAACTGAAGGACTTTCGCGCACTCCGCATCTCCCTGGCATCTCCGGAACAAATTAAATCGTGGTCGTATGGTGAGGTCACGAAGCCAGAGACGATCAACTATCGCCGGCTGCGAGCGGAGAAGGACGGCCTGTTCGACGAAGCTATTTTCGGGCCGACGCGCGACTATCAGTGTTACTGCGGCAAGTATAAGAACATTCGGCACAAGGGCGTCATCTGTGAAAAGTGTGGCGTAGAAGTGACGAAGGCGAGCGTGCGCCGCGAGCGCATGGGCCATATCAATCTGGCGGCGCCGGTGGCGCACGTGTGGTATACGCGACGCGTGCCGAGCTTCCTGGGCACCCTGCTGGACATCACGCGCCGCAACCTGGACCGCGTGCTGTATTTTGCGCAGTATGTGGTGACGTATGTGGACGAGGATGCGCGCCAGAAGGCATTGAAGCGGCTGCAGGAAGACCATGGGCGCCGGATTGCCGACCTCGAGGCGAAGACGCGCGCGCAGGAAGACAGCGCGGGCGGCAAGCTGCTGAAGCAGCTGGTGAAGCTGCAGCAGCAGCTGGATGAGGTCACGCAGGGCTTCGACGAGCGGCTGTCCGAAGAATCGGACGCTGTGATGAAGGCGGCGCAGCGCACGCAGCGCGAAGTCGAGTCGAAGATGAACAAGCAGATTCGCTCGCCGCTGGTGTTCGAGCCGACGTCGACGCAGATCGCTGCCGAGGGCGAGACGATTGCGCGCGTGCATTTGACGCAGCTGAACCGCGTGGTGAAGGAACAGCTGAACGTCATCGAGCGGCGGATCAACGACGAGAAGGAACTGGCCACGGACAAGATTCGCGGCGAGATCGAAGTGCTGCAGGGCAAAGTCGACGACGACGCACGCGTGCTGAGCGAGCGGCTGGCCGAAGAGATGCAGCAGATGACGGCGCGCTTCGCGGCGGACAAGGACGACCTGGAGAACCTGGCGGTGTGTCAGTTCATGCCGGAGAGCCGCACGCGTGAGCTGAAGTCGAAGTTCGGCCATACGTTCAAGGCCGACATGGGCGCCGAGGCGTTCTATGAAATTCTGCGCCGCATGGATCTCGATGTATTGGCGAAGGAGCTGTGGCGTGAAGTGCGTCATTCGCTCTCGAAGGTCAAGAAAAAGAAGGCGATCAAGCGCCTGCGTATTGTTGAGGCGCTGCGGAAGAGCGGCAACCGGCCGGAATGGATGATTTTGACGGTGCTGCCAGTGATTCCGCCTGAGCTGCGCCCGATGGTGCAGCTGGATGGCGGGCGCTTCGCCACGTCGGACCTGAACGACCTGTATCGCCGCGTGATCAACCGCAACAATCGTTTGAAGCGCCTGCTTGAGCTGGGTGCGCCGGACGTGATTGTGCGCAACGAGAAGCGCATGCTGCAGGAAGCGGTTGACTCGCTGATCGACAACTCGCAGCGCGGCAAGGCGCTGAGCCGCCGCGGCCGTCGCGAACTGAAGTCGCTGAGCGACATGCTGAAGGGCAAGAAGGGTCGTTTCCGCCGCAACCTGCTGGGCAAGCGCGTGGACTACTCGGGCCGTTCGGTGATCGTGGTTGGTCCGAAGCTGAAGCTGCACCAGTGCGGCCTGCCGAAGACGATGGCGCTGGAGCTGTTCAAGCCGTTCGTCATTCAGAAACTGGTCGAACTGAATTACGCGAACAACGTGAAGGGTGCGAAGCGCGTGATTGAACGCGAGCGGCCGGAAGTGTATGAGGTGCTCGAGGACGTGATTACCACGCGCCCGGTCATGCTCAACCGTGCGCCGACGCTGCACCGACTGGGCATTCAGGCATTCGAGCCGGTGCTGGTGGAAGGCAAGGCCATTCAGCTGCATCCGCTGGTGTGTCAGGCGTTCAACGCCGACTTCGACGGTGACCAGATGGCGGTGCACGTGCCGCTGAGCCGCAAGGCGGTCGAAGAGGCGCGCAAGCTGATGATCGCGACAGGCAACCTGTTGAAGCCGTCGGACGGTGAGCCGATCGTGGGCCCGACGAAGGACATGGTTCTGGGCGTGTATTACCTGACGCTGCTGGACGCGACGCCGCGCAAGGGCGACGGCCGGGCGTTCTATGGCATTGACGAGGTCGAGATGGCCTACGAGATGGGCCAGATACATATCCACGCCAAGATCAAGCTGGCGGTGGAGACGTATTACGACGAGGACGGCCAGCGCTACAAGGACAGCCAGCCGCGCCGCCGCGTCGTCGAGACGACGGTCGGGCGAGCGTTGTTCAACCGCATCGTGCCGCTCGAGGTGCGCTACGTGAATCGTGCGCTGGACAAGAGTGACGTGCAGAAGCTGGTCAACCACGCCTATCAGGTGCTTGGCACGGAACGCCAGTCGGAAGTGGTGGCGTTCGTGGACGACATCAAGGATATTGGTTTCCGCTACGCGACGCGTTCGGGTGTGTCGATTGCTGTGTCGGACATTGCGGTGCCGACGACGAAAGATGCGATCCTGGAGCAGGCGGATATCGAAGTGCAGGAGGTCGAGCGCCAGTATCGCCGCGGTCTGATGACCGAAGACGAGCGTGAGCAGCGCACGATCAAGATCTGGACTGAGGCGCGCGAACAGGTGTCGAGCGCGGTGCGCAGCGTGATGGATCCGGTCGGCAACCTGAGCATCATGGCGACATCAGGCGCAACGAAGGGTGGTTTCGGCCCGATCACGCAGCTGGCCGGCATGCGCGGCATGATGGCGGACCCGTCCGGACGCATCATCGCGCTGCCGATCAAGTCGAACTTCCGCGAGGGCCTCGACGCGATCGAGTTCTTCATCTCGACGCACGGTCAGCGCAAGGGTCTGGCAGACACGGCGATGCGAACTGCCGACGCCGGATATCTGACGCGCCGCCTGGTCGATGTTACGCAGGACGTGATTGTGAACACGTACGACTGCGGCACAGAAGCGGGCGTATGGCTGAAGTCGACGGATGACGTGGGCAAGCAGTCGATCAAGGACCGCGCAATCGGGCGGATGGTGGCGTTGGACATCGTGCATCCGAAGACGGGTGAGGTGTTGATTGCACGCAACGAAATGATCGATGAGTCGAACAACGAGTTGATCGACAAGGCGAAGTTGACCGAAATTTACGTGCGGTCGCCGCTGACGTGCGACCTGGAGAGCGGCATGTGCCAGTGCTGCTACGGACGAGACCTGGGCCGCGGCAAGCTGGTGTCGATCGGCGCTG
The DNA here is from genome assembly GCA_964201495.1 of Chloroflexota bacterium. Lineage (GTDB taxonomy): Bacteria > Chloroflexota > Anaerolineae > J036 > Brachytrichaceae > CANJQH01. The sequence goes on from CAXNFZ010000236.1 coordinate 3,523, forward strand.
CCGTGGGCATCATTGCGGCGCAGTCGATCGGTGAACCGGGAACGCAGCTGACGCTGCGCACGTTCCACACCGGCGGCGTGGCGGCGGGTTCGGACATCACGCAGGGTCTGCCGCGCGTGGAAGAGCTGCTGGAAGCGCGCAAGAAGCCGAAAGCTGAGGCGCTGATGTCAGACATTGCCGGCCGTGTGCACGTCGAAAAGATCGAGGGCGGCGTGCGCCGCGTGCAGATCACGAACAGCACAGTGCAGCGCGATGTGTATAACATCCCCGGCAACTGGTCGCTGAAAGTGGACGACGGTCAGGAGATCAAGGATAAGGCGGTGCTGGCAGTGCGTGGTGAGCAGGAAATGCGCGCCGAGCACGGCGGCCGCGTGATCCGCGATGGCATGTCGATCACTGTGGCGTACGACAACAAGGAAGAGGTCGAGTACGACATTCCGCCGGCAGCGCGCATGCTGGTGGGCGAGGGTGCAGAAGTGCGCGCCGGCGATCCGCTGACGGAAGGCACCAAGAATCCGCACATGCTGATGAAGGTGCTGGGACGCGAAGTGGCGCAGGTGTATCTGCTGTCTGAAGTGCAGAAGGTGTATCGATCACAGGGTGTGAACATCAGTGACAAGCACTTCGAGATCGTGGTGCGCAAGATGACCAATCGTGTGCAGATCACCGCTCCGGGTGACTCGCATTACCTGCCGGGTGACATGGTCAACCGTTTGGAGCTGGCGCGCGTAAACGAGCGCCTGAGTGTGGACAGCAAGAAGCAGGCGACCGGCGTGCCGGTGCTGCTGGGCATCTCGAAGGCGGCGCTGGCGACCGAATCGTTCCTGTCGGCGTCGTCGTTCCAGCACACCATCAAGGTGCTGGCGCAGGCGGCGATCGAGGGACGTCGTGACGACCTGGTCGGCTTGAAGGAGAACGTGATTCTCGGCAAGCTGATTCCGGCGGGCACGGGTTTCCGCGGGGGCACATCAGATAACTACGAAGGTGTGATCCTGGCGACAGCCGAGGCGCCGGAGAAGTCGGCGCAGACGATCCAGGCCGAAAAGATGCTGCTGGGTATGGCCGAGGGCGAGCGCATGCTCGAAGAGCAGATTCCGTCGCTCGAGGACCTGATCGCGGGTGCGGAGAAGTCCGAGGACGCGCAGTAGCAGTAAGTAGCAGCAAGTAGCAGCAAGTAGCAGTAAATAGATATCCGAAACCAGTCGATGCAACTGGTTTCGGATTCTTGTTCAAACGTAACTACTCAGGCCCAAATCAATATTTCCCGCGAAACACGC
>CAXNFZ010000237.1:0-4797 GCA_964201495.1 Chloroflexota bacterium
AAAATGGCCAAAGTCCAGCTACGGTGGCAAGTCAGGTGTAACTACTCAGGCCTAAATCAGTATTTCCTGCGAAACGCGCTATTCCTTCCCCCTTCGGGGGAAGGAATAGCGCGATTCGCGTTGGAAAAATGGATGGCCTGAGTAGTTACAGTCAGGTTAATTACGAGGGATTGCCACGCACGCGTGAGGTGCTGCCGAGAGCATCTGCAAATGATGGGATTCGTGTAACAATGCCCGCCATGTCGGATTCGCCTGCAATAAAGTCAAAGCGCTTCGCTGTGCTGGCCGAGCGTGAAATCAACAAAGAAACGTTTGTCGAGCCGTGGCCGGAGGCCGGGTTGATCGTCGCCGACAGTCCGCACGACCCGGCGCCGAGCCTGCGCATCGAAAACGGCCGTGTAGTTGAGCTGGACGGCCGCGCGCGCGCAGACTTCGACGTGCTCGACGCATTTATTGCCGATCACTTTCTCGACCTGGCCGTTGCCGAAGATGCGATGCGCACGCCGAGCATGCAGATCGCGCGCATGCTGGTCGACATCAACGTTACTGCAGCCGAGGTGCGTCGGCTGGCGCTGGCGTGTACGCCGGCCAAGCTGTGCGACGTCGTGCGGCATATGAACGTGCTCGAAATGATGATGGGGCTGGCGAAGATGCGCGTGCGGCGCACGCCGGCGAATCAGGCGCACGTGACGAACCGCCGCGAAAATCCTGCGCTGCTGGCGGCTGATGCTGCCGAGGCGGCGCTGCGCGGCTTCGCTGAAATCGAAACTACCGTCGGCATTGCGCGAATGGCGCCGCTGAATGCGCTGGCGATTCTGATCGGTTCGCAGTCCCAGAAGCCCGGCGTCCTGACGCAGTGCGCGATCGAAGAAAGCATGGGCTTGCGGCTGGCGATGAAGGGGCTGACGACCTACGCCGAGACGTTGTCGGTCTATGGCACGGAGCGCAGCTTCGCGGACGGTGACGACACGCCGTGGAGCAAGGCATTTCTCGCCAGCACCTACGCCTCGCGCGGCGTGAAGATTCGCTTCACCAGCGGCACGGGCAGCGAAGCACTGATGGGGTCGTCGGAAGGCCGTTCGATGCTATATCTCGAGGCGCGCTGCCTCTGTGTGACGCGCGGGGCCGGCAGCCAGGGGGTGCAAAACGGATCGATTTCCTGCATCGCACTGCCGGAAAGTCTGCCGGGCGGCGTGCGTGCGGTGCTGGCAGAAAATCTGCTTGCGGCGATGCTCGGCCTGGAAGTGGCAAGCGGCAACGATGCGCTTGCGTCGCATTCACAGATTCGCAAGAGCGCCAAGCTGATGCTGCAGTTCATCCCGGGCACGGATTTTATTTTCTCCGGCTACAGCGCCGTGCCGCGGCGTGACAACATGTTCGGTGGCGGCAATTTTGATGTCGACGACCTGGACGACTACAACGTCCTGCAGCGCGACATGCAGATCGACGGCGGCTTGCGGCCGGTGCTGGAAGCGGAGGTGCTCGAGGCGCGCCGGGCCGGTGCACGTGCGATTCAGGCTGTATTCGAAGGACTCGGGTTTCCGCTCATCGGTGACGATGAGGTTGACGCTGCCGTCGGTGCGCACAGCAGCGAAGACATGCCGGTGCGCGACATCGTGGCGGACCTCGCTGCAGCGGATCGTTTTATGACTGGCGTCGACGACGTTCGTCGCGCGGTAGATGTGCTTGAGCGGGCCGGCTTTGCGGCGGCAGCGGCCAACGTGCGCGCGATGCTTCAGCAGCGATCGGTGGGCGATCATTTGCAGCCGGCGGCGATCTTCGTGCATGATGCAGACTTGGGCAGGCTGCGCGTGGCCTCAGCGATCAGCGAACCGAATGACTACCGCGGACCCGGCAGCGGCTACCGCGTCGACGGTGTGCGATGGGATGAGATGCAGAGTATTCCGCAGGCTCGATCGCCGCGTGATTTCATCGCCGACCGCATCGGCACTCCGCTGAAGAATCTGCATGAGCTGAGCGATGCGACTCAGGGCAGGCACAACGAAGTGATCCTGGCCGTCGGCCCGGCGTTTGGGCGTGTGCTGACGCGCACGATCGGCGGCCTGGCGCACGAAGACGTGCTGGCGGCGATCTTCACCGGTGTGGCGCGTGAAGGCATGACCGCGCGGCTGGTGCGCGTGTACCACACGTCGGACTGCGCGGCGATCGGGCAGATTGCGTCGTCGCTGAGCGGCAGCGGCATCGGCATCGGCCTGCAGAGCCGCGGCACGGCGGTGATTCATAAGCGAGGCATGCCGCGCCTGCACAACCTCGAGCTGTTTTCGTTTTCACCGAGCATGACGCTGGAGATCTACGAGCAACTCGGCACCAACGCTGCGCGCTACGCGCGGGGGGTGGTGGTCAAGCCTGTGCCGGTGATGATCGACAACTGGGCGCGCCTGCGCTTGATCGTAAAAACGGCGCTGCTGCATCGGCGTGAGACCGAAGAGATTCGCGATCGCAAACCGCAGGAACTGTATTTCGACTGGGAGCCGGATGTATGACGATGAATGACGGCACGTGCATCGCGCGCATCGAGCTGCAGGATGCGCTGCTTGACGAAGAAGGCAGCATCGCGGTGGCGCCTTATCGCTGCATCATGTTCGTGCGCCCGCCGGCGGCGTGGACAACGGCGAATGGCCTGACCGATGATGGCGCAGAGCAGGTGCTGTGCGCCATCTATGGACCGACCTGGCGAGAAGGCAACGTTGACGGGTCGTTCTTTCGCGTGCTCGAAATGACGACGGTATTGCTGAGCGATGCCGAGGTAAGCGCTCGTGAGTGGTGCGCCGTCGACGAAGACGATGAGCGATTCCGTTACTGGTTCTGGCGGGCCGAAGACGAAACGCTGCGATCGGTGACCGCGGAGGAGCTGTAGTGGATATTTCGAAAGAGACGTTGCATGAGCAGGCGCATACGGCGCGGACGGCTGGCTTCACGCAGCTGGCGGAAAACTTCGAACGCGCTGCCGAGCTGACGGCGGTGCCAGCGGCGGACTTGCTGCGCATGTATGAACTGCTGCGCCCTGGCCGTTCATCACATGAGGAATTGCTGGCGGTGGCCGATGAACTTGAACAGCGCCACGGGGCGCGAATCAACGCCGCATTCGTGCGCGAGGCGGCGGCGGTGTACCTGGAGCGTGGTTTGTTTCGCAGAGAATGAGAGGATCGAGAGGATCGAGAGGATCGAGGCCGACGGCTTGCGATCCGTCGAGATATACGCCGAGATAAAGGAAACGCAGATAAAGGAAACGCGTAACTACTCAGGCCTAAATCAGTATTTCCCGCGAAACGCGCTATTCCTTCCCCCTTCGGGGGAAGGAATAGCGCGTTTCGCGTTGGAAAAATGGATGGCCTGAGTAGTTACGGAAACGCAGGTAAAGGAAACGCAGGTAAAGGAAACGCAGCCGGCTTCCCCATAGCCGGCTGCGTTTCCTTTATTTCGCGCACACGCGCACTTCCGTGCCCTATTGCGGACAGGTGGCTGGGCCGACGTACGTCGCTGTGATGCGCTTGGCAGCCAGGTCGTAGCTGGTGATGCGTATACGGGCGAAGCCGGAAACATGGTAGCTCGCTGCGTCACCTCGACCTTCTGCCGTGTCCCAGACTGGTACGGTGATCGCCACGTTGGTCAGCGCATCCAGCGCTGCGCGCACGCTGGCGCTGTTGGCGAGGCCGGGGAAACCCTTGACCCGGTCGCCGACCGAGACTTCGTGATCGGCAGCATCACTGGGATTGACGTACAAGTTGCTGGCGCCGGGCGGAGTCAAGCCGGCTGTGAGATCGGAAACCAGTGTGCTCCCGGTCCAGCTGAGCCAGCCGAAGTTGCCGGCGCCAGCGCCATTGAGCACGTTGGTGATCGACTGCCCCGGCGTTGCTGCGGCGATCGTGCTGCCGGCCAGTGCGAGGGGGAACAACTTGCACGGCACGCGCTCGAACGTGCGCCGCACGCGCAGTTCATCGATATAGCCGATGTTGGGTTGCTTCCATGAAGGCACGTACAGATAGCTCGTTGGGTTCAGTGCGGGGAATTTGTTGTCTGTGAACGAGGAGTCCAGCTCGTCATTCAGATAAAGCCGCGTTCCTTCGGCGCCCCAGGTGAACCAGATGTGCGTCCACTGGCTGAGCGGAATCGTGCCTGCACTCGTGAACCCGTCTGCCGGCCATGTACCGACGTGCAGGCGTCCGTCTTCCCCTCGAATGAAGCTCAGCACGTGCCCACCTCCCGACATGGTCTCCGTCGAGTACCAGTTGATATCGAGGAAGATCCTGTTGATCTCCAATGGATACACCCAAAAATCGATTGTTCCCTGCTTGCCGACGGGGCTGTTCCACGGCCCGGTCTGCCAGTTCTGGATGTTGTAGCGTACCCAGCTGCCGGAGGTGAAGTCGGCGGCTCGACCGAACCCCGCCGGCCCATCGACATACCCGACGCTGCCGGAAACATAGTTGGCGACCGTGGCGTTTTCGTAATGATCGATCAGCACTACGTTGGCATCCTGGTTCGGAGCAAGCGCTGATCCGGTGGCAGGTTGTGCGAGAGGGATCTCGAGACAGGCGGCCAACGCCATCAGTCGCGCAAAATTGTTCTTGCTGCTGCCGTTCGTACTGCCTTTCATTGAAACTACTCAGGCCATCCAATTTTCCAACGCGAAACGCGCTATTCCGTCCCCCCTTCGGGGGGAAGGAATAGCGCGTTTCGCGGGAAATACTGATTTAGGCCTGAGTAGTTACAAATTAACAAATTAAGCCTCGCACTGCGCCTGCTGCCGCTGACAGCGATCGTGCTGGCAGCCTG
>CAXNFZ010000238.1:0-4760 GCA_964201495.1 Chloroflexota bacterium
GGTCCGCCGCGGTGAATGGGCCATGAGCCCTGAAAGGGCGGTCGTTCTTTTCAGCCCGGGGCGAAGCGCCGAAGGCGCGCCAGCCCCGGGCGACGGCGCGCAGTCGCATTTCGACCCAAACGGCGGATGCACTCGTTAAAATCAAAACAGGCACCTTTTCAGGTGCCTGTCTTTTCAGAGGCGACGGTCGGGATTGAACCGACGTATAAGGGTTTTGCAGACCCTCGCCTTACCACTTGGCCACGTCGCCGTAACAGCTTGAACTATACCACGGGAGAGGGAAGAGAGGGGGATGGGAAGAGGGAAGAGGAGAGGGAAGAGGAGAGAGCGAGCGACTGAAAAATGGGTGATCTGCATCGGGATCGCTGACTCGCCTTACTCTTCTCTCTTCTTCTCTTCCCTCTCTCTTCTTCTCTTCCCTCTCTCCTCTCCCCTCTCCCCTTTCTGCTGCTACCATCCTCCCCAATGTCGCCTTCCGCACCCACCATCATCGCCGTCGTTCTTACGCTGAACGAGCAGCGCCACATCGCCGACTGTCTGGCTTCGCTCGACTGGGCCGACGGCAGCCTGGTCTTCGATTCCTTCAGCACCGACGAAACGGTCGCCCGGGCTCGTGCCGCCGGAGCCGACGCGGCGCAGTCGCGCTTCGAAAACTATGCGCAGCAGCGCAACGCCGCGCTCGACTACGTCGCAGCGCTGCACGCCGACGCATGGGTGTTCTTCGTCGACGCCGACGAGCGCTGTACGCCGGCGCTCGCCGCCGAAATCCGCGCCGTCGTCGCCGCACCTGACGCCGACGCTCGCCCGGTCTGGTCGGTTCCGCGCAACAACTATCTCTTCGGCCGCCTCACGAAAGGCGCCGGCTGGTGGCCCGATTTTCAGGCGCGTCTCTTTCGCGTCGGCCGGGTGCGCTTCGACCCGCTGCGCGAAGTGCATGAAGTGGCGCTTTTCGACGGCGAGCGCGGCTTTCTGCGCAACGAACTCACGCACTTCAATTACGACGACGTGGCGCAGTTCCACGCCAAGCAGCGCCGCTACACTGAATACGATGCCAGCATTTTGTTTAAGCAGGGAATTCGGCCGAAGCCGTGGAATTTCGTGCTGCAGCCGCTGCGCGAATTTCGCCGCCGCTTCTTCTTGCTGCGCGGCTACGTCGACGGCGCGCATGGCCTGCGCCTGAGCCTCCTGATGGCCTGGTATCAGTTCGATTTGTATCGCCGCCTGGCGCGCATGTGGCGGGAATTGCCGCCGGCGTGAATGCCGGCTGAGACGAATTTGCCGCCTTTCGCACATTTGCTCACGCGGCGATAATTATGACCGGTTGTTTTGTTGCAGCGAAATCACGCCAATCGGAAATGTATTCGGCCGTCGCGGGTTGAATCCCCTGCAGGGATTGCCACGCGGCCGATTCGTGATCGAGGGCGACGAGCAGTCGTGTCAAACCATGATCAGCACATCTCCAATTTACGTCGTCGGCCATCGGAATCCGGACACCGATGCGATCGCTTCCGCCATAGGCTACGCCTGGTTGCTGCGCGAGCGTGACGGGCTCGAAACCGTTGCCGCACGCGCTGGCAGCGTCAATGCGCAGACGCGCTTCGCACTCAGCCATTTTGGCCTGCAGCCGCCGGTGCTGCTCGAAGATGCGTCGCCGCGCTTCGAACAGATCGTCACGCCGACCGAAGCCCTGAACCCGGCGCAGCCGCTCGCCGAGGCGTGGGAATTCACCGCGCGCACGAACCGCGTCGCGCCGGTGCTCGACATCTGGCGTCGGCCGCTCGGCATGGTCACTGGCCGCTCGGTATTCAACTATCTCTCGCAGCGGCTGCACATGGCCGACGAGCCGTTCAGTGAGCTGATCCGCGTGCCCTGCGGCGAGGCCTGTGATCGAAACGTGCCACGCTTTCTCGTCACTGATCGCATCAGCGACCACCGTGACAACATGCTGCGTGATCAGAACGATGACTACTGGGTCATCGATCGGGACGGCAAATACATCGGCACCTGCACGCGCGCCGACATGATGAAGCCGCCGCGCGTGCGTCTGGTGCTCGTCGATCACAACGAAGCCGGCCAGGCGGTGAATGGCCTCGTGGAAGCGGACCTGCTCGAAGTGCTCGACCATCATCGCCTCGGCACAGTGAACACAGCCATCCCGATCGCGTTTCACATCGACATCACCGGCTCGACGTCGACGCTCGTCGCCGAGCGCATGCGCCTGGCGCGTCAGACGCCGCCGCCGGCGATCGCTGGCATGCTGCTGTCCGGCATCCTGTCCGATACGCTGATGTACAAATCACCGACGACGACGTCGCGCGACAAGGGCTCGGCGATCTGGCTGGCCTGGCACGCGTTCGGCGTCGACGATGCCGAGGTGCAGATGCAGGAATACGGCGCCAGTCTGCTGCGCGCCGGCGCCGATCTGTCGAATCGTTCGGCGCAGGACATCGTGCAGGCCGACTTCAAGATGTTCGAATCCAGCGGCGTGCGCTTCGGCGTGGCGCAGGTCGAAGTCACGCACTACGACGCGGTGCTCGATCGAGCCGAAGAAGTGCGCGCTGCTCTGCGCGCGATTCAGGAGCAGAAGGGCCTGCACTTTGCTGCACTGATGATCACGGACATCGTCGAAAACGACAGCCTGCTGGTGTGTGTCGGCGACGCGCGCTACTTTGAGCGTATGCCGTTTTCGCGCAAAACCGATCACGTGTGGGACATGCCCGGCGTGGTCTCACGCAAGAAGCAGCTGCTGCCGACGCTGCTGGGCATGCTGCAATAGAGTGGATAGTGGATAGTGCAGCATCCACTATCCACTATCACTATCTACTATCACTGTCTACTTCGCCGCCGCCTGCTTCGCAGCGTTCTCGTACTTCGTCGGGCACTGCAGCAGCAGCGCGTCCGGCGAGTTCGCGGCGACCAGATGTCCGTCGGGGTTGATCTTGCCGGTTACGATGGCCGTGGCTTCATTGACGAGCGTGTCGGGCCGCACGCCGTGATACTTGACGCGCACGCGCCCGGCGGTGGCCAGGTTGTTGTGCAGGTCTTCGCGAGAGTGCACGATGTCGAACTCGAGCTGATTCGTGATCTGGTCGTAGACGATGCTGTCGCCGACGACGACGCCGGTCACCTTGAAACTGCGGTCGGGCACAACGCCGCCCGCGGTTTGCGTGAGCAGGTCGTTGACTTTGACCTCCTGACTGTTGTTGTTCAGGATGGTGAAGGCCATCACTGCGATGACCGCACCGATGATCAGGCCGATTCCGATGACGAATTTAGGTTTCATGTCGTGACTCCTTACTCGGTGAATTCACTGAATCCGGTGCGCGCACCCCTGTACCGCAGCACGCACCAGATTTAGAGATTTCGCAACTACGGTCGCGAGACCGTGCCGTCCGGACGGCGCGACTGCGTCCAGTTCACGGCGCCGCCGGTGAACTGCGCCATGTCCCCGTGGATCGGGTATTTTGCTGCCTTGGCTTCGTCGATGTCGATGCCGAGGCCAGGCGTATCGTTCGGATAAATGTAGCCTTCGCGCACCTGCGGGCAGCCGGGGAAGACATCCTCGAGCACTTCATTGAATCCGCTGAATTCCTGAACGCCGAAGTTGTGCACGTGCACGTCGATGTGCACGTTCGCGGCGTGGCCGATCGGCGAGACGTCGCCCGGGCCATGGAAGGCGGTGCGCACGTTGAACGCTTCGCACAGCCGCGCCAGCTTCAGCGCCGGCGTGATGCCGCCGATGTCGCTGATGTGCACGCGAATGTAGTCGATCAGCTGATTGACGATCAGCGGGCGCCACTCGAGCGGATGCGTGAACAGCTCGCCCATGGCGATCGGCACGGCCGCATGCTGGCGCAGCACTTTGAACCATTCCTGATCTTCGGGTGCGAGCGGATCTTCGAAGAAGAACAGGCGATACGGCTCGAGCGCCTTGGCCAGCCGAACCGCGTCCATCGGGGCGATGCGCTCGTGCACGTCGTGCAGCAGCTGCAGGTCGAAGCCGACGACCTTGCGCACGTGCTCGAACATTTCGGGCACGGTGCGACAGTAAATGTCGGGGTCGTAATATTCGCCCGGCTGCGCACCGTACGGGCTGCGCGTCTGGTTCTTGATGCCGCCGTAGACGCCGACGTTGTTGTACGAGCCGACGGTTTTGGTGCCGGCGCCCTGCTGCTTGGCGATGCCGCCGTAGCCGCCGAGCTGGCAGCGGATGTACTGGTAGCCCTGTTCGGCCAGCTTGAGCACGTTGTCGGCCACTTCCTGCGGATCGCGGCCGTCGGCGTGGCGATACACCGCTGCCGCCTCACGGCTCTTGCCGCCGAACAGCTCGTACACCGGCATGCCCGCCGCTTTGCCCTTGATGTCCCACAGCGCCTGGTCGATGCCGGAGATGGCGTTGTTCAACACCGGGCTGTTGCGCCAGTAGCTGTTCTGATACGCGAGCTGCCAGATCTCCTCGATGCGCGACGGATCGCGGCCGATCAGCAATGGCTTCAGATAGTCGTTCACCGCCGCCTGCACGGTCGTGAGTCGCTGCGTGAACGTGGCGCATCCGACGCCGTAGAGCCCGGGCTGGTCGGTTTCGATCTTCACCACGGCCAGGCCGATGTTGGCCGGCGCGGTGAGGATGCATTTGATGTTGGTGATCTTCATGGCTGGCTGGATTATACGAAAGTGGATAGTGGTTTTAGTGAAAGTGGATAGTGATAAAACGTAACTACTCAGGCCTAAATCAGTATTTCCCGCGAAACGCGCTATTC
>CAXNFZ010000239.1:0-4752 GCA_964201495.1 Chloroflexota bacterium
GGCGCCGGCGGGGAAATAGCGCGGGTCGGACCAGTAGCGTTCGATGCAGTGGCGCGGCCAGTACCAGACTTGGCGCGCCCAGTCGACGTGGAGCAGCTCGGTCGTGTAGAGGAAGTCTGGATCGGCGCGCGGCGGCCGGACGATGAAGCTCAGCGTGTCATGTCGGAGGCGCAGAGCGCGGATGAGATTCCACGCCAGGAGGCCAAAAAACAGGCTGTTGCCGAAGATAGCGCGCAGGAAACGCCGACGTGGTTGATATGGCGTAGAAGGCGTAGAAGGCGTAGAAGAATTCATGGTGCAGGGCTGCAGACGCCGGCTTCGATGCAGCGGCTGCGCAGAATGTCGAGATCTGCGGCGGACAGAGTGGTCGAGCAGTACCCGCGAGCGACGCAGTGGCCGAGGTATTCGTTCAGGATGTAGCGCGATTCAGCCTGGGCTGAGTCATCCGAGAGCACGATCGGGGAGCCGAAATGGTCGAGCCCATAGACGTGCGGGGAGACGATCTGCGGTTTTGCGCCCGGGTCGCCCATCGCGGCAGCCCAGACCTCCATAGAGACCGGTTCCTTGAACAGCGACGGATCGATGACGAGGTAGCGAACGGCGCCGTCACCGGCGTCGATAGGGACGGCGGGCGCGATGTGCCAGCCCCATTCGACCATTCGATCGTTGCCGAACGGGCCCTGGTAGACATAGTCGGTGGGCACGCGCAGATCGCCCTGGATGACGACCTTGCGCATGGCGGACGGGTCGATGTCGTAGCGTTCGACGATGCGGCGGAGCATGGCGTCAGCGCGAGCGTAGCAGCCATCGCGCGGGAAGGCGTAGGGGATATCACGTTCGTCGGCGATGTCCAAAAAGATCGTGCGCACCTCGCCTGCGGTAAACGTCGTCGGCGCAGGCTGTTTCGGCGGAATTTCGGTGACGTGGATGCCGAGGCTGAGCCTGTCCCAGAGCCAGGACAGCCAGTCGCCGAGGAACGAGCCATCGGGGGCGCGTGGGACGGCGGCAGAGGCGGCTGCGGCGGCGACGAAGAGGGCGGCGGCGGTCTGGTCGGCGGCGTCGATAAGCTCATCGGCTCGGCGTGCGGCGAGGCTGAGCTGCTCGAGCATCGACCGCATGCGGTCGAGTTCGACGTCGGCGGAGCGCTGGTGGGCGTCGACATCCTCGCGGGCATACGACTGCCAGCCGCCGTCGAGGCGACGGTAGGCATGTGCCGCCGTCGATTGGACGATGGCGGTTGATGCCGATTGTGAGGTGAGCGCTGAGGCGTTGCTGCGCAGCGGCTCGGCGGTGAGCGCAAGTGCGTTGGACATGCGCATCAGCGTAGCGACGCGACGGCATGCCGACGCTGACGATGGCTGACGGCGATGTCAGGTTGTGGCTGCAGAGAACGCAGAGAGAGCGGAGGAGGGCGCGATGCAACTCACCACGAACCGCGGATGCGTCGGCGAGCCCTGTGCGTTACCTGGCTGCGACGTTGTTTTCAGTGTGGCACTGCACGCAGGCGCGCTGGACGGTGAACGTATGCAGGTAGTGTTCGGCGTCGGTGGAATGGTGCGTGACGTGGCAATCGCTGCAGCGGAGGGTGGTTTCGTAGAGGGCCAGGCCGCGGGAGACGATGGACTGCGCATCGGACGAAGTGCGCGGCGACGAGAGCGGCGCACCGTTTTTCCAGAGCTGATATGCGACGGGCAGCGTGTTGTGCATGTGGTTCTCGATGCCGGCGGTCAGGAGGGTAGCGGTGTGGCAGGAGATGCACGAGTCGTTGGCGAGGTGCGGGGCGATGAGGGCGGACGAGCCGGTAAGCGTGGCGATGCCGGCTGTGTCGGTGATGGGTGCGCTGCCGGCTTCGATGCCGACGGTATCGCCACGCAGCAGCCAGGCCAGCGAGATGCGTGTGGAGAGGCCGAGGGTGTCGAGGTGGTCGAGGAATTTGCCGTTGCCGCGATGGCAATCGATGCAGTTGAGTGAGCCGCCCTGGCCGCGAATCTGCTGGTAGTGATAGCTGGACAAGTCGAGTGCGAGGCCGCCGGCGAGGGCGGCTTCGGCGCGTTTGAAATAAGCCTCGTGCTGGTCGGTGTGGCAGGCCAGGCAGGTGGCGTCGTCGATCATGCGCGCCTCGACGGTGTTGTAGGCGGAGTAAATGCCGACGGCGAGGGCGACGGCGGCGATGAGCAGGAACAGCCCGCGCAGAGGTGCGTTGCGGCGGCGGCGGAGCCGACCGTCCAGCGGTACTTCGAAATCGTCGTCGAGGTCGAAAGGGTCGTCGTAGGTTGGCATGGGTGGGAGAGAGTGGATAGTGATAGTGGATAGTGATAGTCGATAGTAGTAATCCGGCTCACTATCACTATCACTATCACTATCCACTATCGACTATCCACTCGTCGAGCCGATAAGCGGTGAAAAGCGATCACCCCCGCGCCGAACAGCACGGCGCCGAGGGAGACGAGGACGGCGGTGGGGAGGCCGGAAGCGCCGACGACCCATGCGTCGGGGCGGAAGAGCAGCTCAGTCCAGGCGCGGCCGATGCCGTACCAGATGAAATAGAGGCCGGAGATGTCGCCGTCGCGCAGGCGGGGGGCGGCGCGGCGGGCGATGAGCATGAGCAGGACGAAGCCGACGAGATTCCAGATGCTTTCATAGAAGAAAGTGGGGTGGAAGCGTGTGTCGAGCGGGAACTGCTGCAGGTCGGTGAAATCGAACTGGCGGGTGCGGATGCGATGTTCGGCGGAGATTGTGATGCCCCACCAGGACGAGCCGGTGGGGCCGCCGTAGAGTTCCTGGTTGGCGAAATTGCCCCAGCGGCCGATGGCCTGGCCGAGGGCGACGCCGGGGGTGATGCAATCGGCGAGGCGCCAGAACGGGAATCCGGCGCGGGCGGCGGAGATAAGCACGCCGATGGCGCCGCCGATAAGGCCGCCGAAGATGCCGAGGCCGCCGTTGCGCAGATTCAGAATCTGGAGCGGGTTTTGCGAGTAGTAGGCCCAGCCGCTGTTGGTGCCGTCGCCGGGGGACGAGAACACGTGGTACAGACGGGCGCCGACGATGCCGAGGCCAAGCACGGTGATCATGGCGTTCCAGGCGATGTCAGGATCGTGGCCGCGGCGTTTGAGTTCGCGCGCTGCGACCCAGGTGGCGGCGAGCATGCCGCTGGTGAGGATGATGCCGTACCAGTAAACGGGGAACCCGAAAATTTCGAAGGCGACACGTGGGCCCATAGAGCAAAGATTATAGGAGCAGGGCGGCGGAGGGGGGGCATCCGCTGTTCGGGATGGATTTAGCCAGCAGATTTGTCTCACGCGAAGCCGCGAAGAACGCGAAGGAAAAGGCTTGTGAAGGATTTTCTACGCTTTTGCTGGAGCAAGTCTCTTCGGCGACGGAATTCAGACTTCTTTGCGTCCTCCGCTCACGTGCGCGGCAGGTTGCTGCATGCTATGTTTGCAGCCATGCAATTATTCACACCGGCGATGCGTGACGACCCGTATCCGCACTATGCGTGGCTGCGCAACCAGAACCCGATTTACTTCGACGCCGAGCATGACTTCTGGCTGATTTCGCGCTATGCCGACGTGGCCCAGGCGCTGCATGATCCGAGGCTGCTCAGCACCCGAGACGACGCTCTGGCGAACTTGAAGGAGCGAGGTGAAGAAGACCTCGGGCTCGTTTACGACGCCATTGCGGACATGACATTGTTTTGCGACCCGCCGAAGCACGCGAGGCTGCGCGCGCTGATGCAGAAGGCATTCACGCCGCGCTCGCTGGCGGGGATGCAGGACGAGATCAGGCGCATGGTCGAGGAGTTGCTCGACCCGATTTGTGCGCGCGGGTGCTGCGACCTGATCAATGAATTCGCCGTGCCGTTGCCGATGTACGTGATCAGTCGGATGTTGGGTGTGCGAAGAGAAGACCGGGAACTGTTCCTGCGATGGACACAGGACTTCGGCACGTTTACGGGCAAAGTGAATACCGACGCGGTGGAGAACGATCGCTGTGTGCGCAGCGTGCGGGAAATGTTCGCGTACTTCGAGCGACGACTGGAGGAGATGCGCGCTGATCCGGAACCATGTCTGCTGTCTGATCTGGCGCATGCCGAACAGCATGGCGACAGACTGAGCAGGGCGGAGCTGCTGGCCAACTGCGTGCTGCTGCTGGCTGCGGGATTCGAGACCACGTCGAGCCTGATCGGCAACGGCATGCTGGCGCTGCTGCTGCATCCGGAGCAGCGCAGGCTGATGATCGAGCGGCCGGAGATCCATGCGGCGGCGGTGGAGGAGTTGTTGCGCTACGACAGCTCCGTGCAGTTCACGGGGCGCATGGCCGCAACGGACATCGAATGGGGCGGCCGGCACATTCGTCGCGGGCAGTTCGTGATGCTGCTGATGGGATCGGCCAACCGGGACGAGCGACAGTATGACCAGCCCGATCGGCTGGATCTGCTGCGCCGGGAGAACCGCCATCTCGGCTTCGGTCACGGCATCCATTTCTGCCTGGGCGCACCGCTGGCGCGGCTGGAGGCACAGGTGGCCATTCCGGAATTGCTGCGTCGCATGCCAGACATTAAGTTGGCCGCCGAGACGTTTCGCTGGCGCGACAATTTTTCGGTGCGCGGGTTGTTGGAGATGCCGGTTGTTTTCGATGAGCACAAATCTTCGCCGTATTGATCGATGGATGAATTTACTGCGGTCCCTGCTTTCGGGAGTGCGCAAAGCCCAATTGGTATCCGCGAAACACGCCATCGCCCGCCCCCTTCGG
>CAXNFZ010000240.1:0-4722 GCA_964201495.1 Chloroflexota bacterium
GGTCCCGGCGACGTATCCGCCCGGGGTGGGGACGAAGCCATTTACGGCGATGAGCGCGTCGTCGGCGAGGTTCGCGCGCACCCAGTGGGCGGCGCGCACGTCGGCGGCGTCGGCCATGCTGTGCGGACCGGGTTGAATGTCTGCCGGCCGGACGGCGAGTCCGAAGGCGGCGGCGCATGCGGCGGCGGCCAGCCCGATGCCAGATGCGACGGACGCACGCGACGGCTGTGTCGGCATGGGTGGCGCCGCAGAACCGATTAGCGCTGCGACGGGGAGATACGCTGCGATATTGATAGCGAAATTGCTCAGGATGCCGGCGCCGGGCAACCCGAGCATGCCTGGGTTCGTCGCCAGCCAGACGGCGCCGGTCCAGCCGGCGATGACGAGCCCGCTGCGTCTCCGGCGCGTCGCGTTGTAAACGGCAACGCCGGCGGCGAGCAGCCAGAACGCAAGCGGGACATAGCTGGTGGGCCCGCCTGATGCTTCGTTGTATGAGCGCACGGCCTCGGAGACGGCGGCGGCTGGCGTAGCGAGTTTTGTGCGCAGGCTGCGCGCCAGCTCGCTTTGATATGTGCGGAGCGCCCAGGGCGCGCACAGCAGTGCGACACCGGCGCCGAGCGCGACGAGTGCGGCGGCGTGGCGCAGGGTTGGGCGCCAGCGGATCCGCAGGCGTACGGCATCGCCGGCCCAGACGAGTGCCACGAAGAGGGCCCAGAGAATGATGATCCGGTAATGGGTGAGGGCCAGCCCGGCGGCCAGGAGTGCGGCGAGGCTGCCTGAACGCAGGTGAGGGCGGCGCAGAAAACTCCACGCGGCGAGCATGGCGGCGGGAAGGATCATCTGTCCGGCGAGCTGGGTCCAGCGGCTCCAGTTGGAGTAGATCTGGGGCACGTCGAGCAGGAAGGCTGCGACGGCGACGGCAGCGAGGCCGGCCCAGCGGTTGTGGCCGAGGCGGCTGGCGAGCGGCGCCACTGCCACGACAGCGAGCATGTTCATGATCTGGCCGCCGAGGAGTGCTGTGTGGGCGCCTTCGAACCTGGTGAGCGACATGAGTCCGGCCAGATAAGTATGGAAGCCGGGATGATAGGTGAAGGTCTGCGCGTCGGCGTAGGGCTGCCAGGAGGAGAAATATCCGCCGTGGTCGGCGATGAGCTGGGCGATGGCGGTGTGGTGAATGGCGTCGCCCCACAACGGCAGGCTAAGCGTGGCGATCGGCAGTGCGCGGGTGACGAACAGTGCAGCCAGGACGAGCACGATGGCCAGGTCGAAGGCTGTCGGCCGACGCGGCGTGAATCGAATGGGGCGGCGGCGCAGCGTGAGCACGAGATGAATTGCAGCGCCTGCGGCGATGGGGAGGAAAAAGACGGCAGAGGTGAGATGTGCCTGAAATAAATCTGCCCAGGCGAGCAGGGGAGGGTAGAGAGCTGCGCCCGTGGCTGCAGAGAGGGCGAGCTGGTCGAGCCAGGAATGTGCGGTGTGATCCGGCCAAAGCAGGCGGAGCAGTGCGCTGCCGGGGACGAGGAGCAAGGCTGCGGCGGCGGCAAGCACGGGCAGCCAGTCGAGGGTGGCGAGCAGCGTGGCGACAGCAGCATGTGCAGGATCGAACTGCATCTGCAGCGCAACCTGCTCTTCGATCGGCTTGTTGTTGGCGTAGGCGGATCCGTTCGAGCTGGATGAGGCGGCGACCACTCCGACGCCGATGGGCGGGCCACGCGGGCGCAGCAGCTCTATATAGAAGGAGCGTCCGTGTGACGGCAGCGCGTGCGGTAATTCGAAATGGCGTGGCCCGGCGGACGTGCCGGCTGTGGGGATCGTAACGCTGGCGAGCGGATCTGCTGCTCTGGAATCCTGCACGGTCGGCTCTGTTCGCGCAAAAATACGGAGAGTTGCCGTCCCATCAGCGCTGGCGTCGGACCCGAGAAAGATGTCCAGCGCGATGAGCCCGCCGTGTGGCGCAGTAACGGTCTGACCGACTGAATTCTCAGAGGAAAGTGTAATTTCGCGTTCGCGCGTGATCTGTTCCGGCCGTACGAGCGGCGCGCAGCTGGTGAGCAGCAGCACCCACAGCAGAGCGAATGCGCGGCGCATGACGGATCTGCTCGACACCGCTCGTGTCATCACGCCGCTCCACGCGGGGAGCGGTCCTGTTCTGCTGGGGTGTAATCACCTTCGATCCACGATGAGCCGTCCGGGCGGGTTTCTTTCTTCCAGACGGGCACGATTTGCTTCAGGCGATCGATGCCGTAGCGCGCGGCTTCGAAGGCGCCGTCGCCGCGGTGGCCGGCGCTCACGGCGACGGCGACGGTCGGCTCACTGACCGCCATCGGCCCGACGCGCTGTACCAGCGCGATGCCGTGGATGCCGTCGAAGCGCGCACGCATTTCGTCGGCGATCTGTTGCAGCTTCAGCACAGCCATTTCGTAGTAGGCCTCGTATTCGAGCTGGTCGGTCACGTCTGAGCCGGTGCGGCCGCGCACGACGCCGGTGAACAGCACGACGGCGCCGTCGTGGGCGGTCGTCACTTCGGCCTGCAGCGCGTTCAGGTCGATTGGCGCGCGGGTGATGTCGAGCCGTGTTGGAAATGTCGTTGCCATGGATGCGTCAGCCGCCGCTCACGGGCGGGAATAGAGCGATTTCGTCCTCAGGGTGCACGAGATCTTGGGCGAAAGCGAACTCCCGATTGATGGCCACCACCGAGCGTGCCGCGAGTGCCGCCAGATGCGGAAAGGCCTCGCCGATGCGGGTGCGCAAATCGGCAACTGTCGCACCCGCCGGCAGGTCGATTTCGATCTCAGCACGGCCGGCGCGGTCTTTCAAGGTTGCAAATAAGCGTATGGTCATGATTTCGGGTTCGCATTGCCGTTGATCAACGGCGAACGGCGCGAGTCAGCGGTTCCAGTCGCCGCTTTTGCCGCCGCTCTTGGCGAGCAATTGTACGTGTTCGATCACGATGCCCTTGTCGAGTGCTTTGCACATGTCGTAGATCGTCAGGGCGGCGACAGAGGCGGCGGTGAGCGCTTCCATCTCTACGCCTGTGCGGCCGCGGCATTCGCAATGACTGCGCACGATGACTGTGCCGGAGGCGGAGTTCTCGACCAGTTCGCAGGTGATTTCCACTTTGGTTAACGCGATCGGGTGGCACAGCGGGATCAGCTCGCTCGTGCGTTTGGCTGCCATGATGCCGGCGATGCGTGCCGTGCCAAGTGCGTCGCCTTTCTTGAGGTTGCCTGCCCGCAGCTGTGCGAAGGCCTCGAGCGGCATGCGCACGTGCGCCTCAGCGTCGGCGGCACGCAGGGTTTCGTCTTTGGAGCCGACGTCGACCATGTGCGCCTCGCCATCGGAGTTCAAATGCGTCAGACCCATGATCAGCCGCCGATTTCGCTCATGATGCGGTTGAGGGGAATCACACCGGCGCCGAGCTCGTGTCCCCATGGTTTGCGGTAGATGCCGGCCCGAATCAGCTCGGACAGGTCGTCGGCCGTGGCGCCGCGGCGCAGAGGCGTTTTCAGATCGACCTCGCCGTCTTTCAGAAGGCACAGCCGAAGTGTGCCGTCTGCAGTGAGTCGGACTCGGTTGCAGCTGGTGCAGAACGGCTCACTGACCGGGCTGATGAAGCCGACCGTGCCTGGCGCGCCGTCGAACTGGTAGACGCGCGCTTCTCCGTCGAGCTTGCCGTCGTTTACGGGGATCAGCGGCCCCAGATCGCGCTCGATGCGCTCGATCATTTCGGCGGTGGTCACCATTGTGGCCTGCTGGAACTCGGCGACGTCGGCGAACGGCATCACCTCGATAAAGCGAAACTGCCACGGATGCTTTTGCGTCAGCGCTGCGAGGGGGACGAGATCTTCCTCGTTGAAGCCGCGGATGACGACGGCATTGAGCTTGATGGGCGTCAGGCCCGCATCTTCGGCGGCGTGTACGCCGGCGAGGACTTCGGCGACGTTGCCCCAGCGCGTCATCCGATGGAAACGCTCTGGGTCGAGCGAGTCGATGCTCACATTGACTCGATCGAGCCCGGCGCGGCGCAGCGGCTCCGCCAGCTGACGCAGTCGGATGCCATTGGTCGTCATGGCGATTTCGCGCGTGTTCGGCAATGCGCGCATGCGCTCCACGATTTCGACGATGCTCGGGCGTACGGTCGGTTCGCCGCCGGTAAGGCGGTACTTGTCGAAGCCGAGCGTGCTGGCCGCAGTGAGCACGGTGAGCAGTTCATCGTCGGTGAGGAGCTCGTGGTTCGGCCGGAAGACGACCTGCTCGGGCATGCAGTAGACGCAGCGCAGGTTGCATTTGTCGGTCAGCGAGACGCGCAGGTAGTGAATGTGTCGGCCGAAGGAATCGAGCGTTTTCGGCAGTGCGGCGGCGGTGGTGTCGTCGCTGGTCACGTTCAACATGGCATGGGAGTGTACAGCAACGTACGCGACGTTGCAGCGATTAGGCTGCAGCGTTCATCTCGTGCAAAGAAAGTCCCTCACACGCACTGCGGTGTGAGGGGCTGATTTTGTCTGCAGGGATCGTCTGCAGATGCGTGGGAAGGCAGGACACGCCTGCCTTGTCGATGCTGCCTTATCAGCTCACAGGCCGCGGCAGCATGGCCCTACAGACCTGACACACCAGATCTCCGTCTGGAGTTTCGTTGATGTCGGCTCCGCCGCGGCACTGCCTGCAGGATTCGAATTGATCCCAGTCTTTATCGGGCACGACTTGGCTGGTTTCGTGATTCCA
>CAXNFZ010000241.1:0-4722 GCA_964201495.1 Chloroflexota bacterium
GCGGGTTTCATCAATTAGATTTTGAGCATTCCCGGAAATGGATCAATAGATGCACCGCATTTCGGGGCAAATTTCGACAGCAGATTTTTCGCGACTTCGCGTGAGAAATGCACTCACTCCAAACTGCGAACGCCTCGGAAGTTTCCGAAAATGTTCGTCACGACTACAATCCTTCGCATGGCGAAAATTACCTTTATCGGTGCCGGCAGCACCGTCTTCGCGAAGAATCTGATGGGAGATATTCTCAGTTTCCCGGAGCTCGCTTCAAGTGAGATCGTTCTCTTCGATATCGACAAAGAGCGGCTGAAGACCTCTGAAGTTGTTGCGCATAAGGTAGCGCAGGCGCTCGGGGCGTCGCCGAAAATCGTGGCGACGACCGACCGCAGAAAGGCGCTCGATGACGCGGACTATGCGATCAGCATGATTCAGGTTGGCGGATACAAGCCTGGCACGGTCACCGACTTCGAGATTCCGAAGAAGTACGGCCTGCGACAGACGATTTCAGACACGCTCGGCATTGGCGGAATCATGCGCGGATTGCGCACGATTCCCGTGCTGCTCGACATGTGCCGCGACATGGAACAGGTGTGCCCGGATGTGACGTTCCTGCAGTACGTCAACCCGATGGTTATGAACATGATGGCCATTCAGCGTGCCACAAAGATCAAGGCCGTTGGTTTGTGCCACAGCGTGCAGGGCACCGCGGAACAGCTTGCTCATGACATTGGCGTGCCGATCGAGGAAATCAACTATGTCTGTGCTGGCATCAATCACATGGCGTTCTACTTGCGCTTCGAGCGCAACGGCGAAGACCTGTACCCGCTGATTCGTAAGGTGTATGAAGAAAATCGCCAGCCGTCATGGAACCTGGTGCGTTACGAAATCTTCAAGCGCTTCGGCTATTTTGTCACGGAGAGCAGCGAGCATTTCGCCGAGTACACGCCGTGGTTCATCAAGCGCGATCGTCCGGACCTGATCGACACATTCAACATTCCGCTCGATGAATACATTCGCCGCTGCGAAGAGCAGCTGGCCGGCTGGCACAAGATGCGCGCCAGCCTCGAAGCTGGTGAAGACATCTCGGTCCGCCGCAGCCACGAGTACGGCTCGTTGATCGTTCACTCGATGGAAACCGGCCAGCCGCGCGTGATCTATGGCAATGTCGCGAACAATGGCCTGATCGCCAACCTGCCGCAGAACCACTGCGTCGAGGTGCCGGTGCTCGTTGATAAGAGCGGCCTGCAGCCGACGAAGATCGGCACTCTGCCGCCGCAGCTGGCTGCCATGATGCAGACGAATGCAAATGTGCAGGAGCTCGTCGTGCAGGCTGCCCTGACGGGCAAGCGCGAGTACATCTATCATGCCGCCGCGCTCGATCCGCACACTGCGGCCGAGCTCAGTCTCGAGCAGATCTGGTCGCTCGTCGATGATCTGATCGAAGCCCACGGCGACCTGCTGCCGAAGTACGAGTAGATTCTGGAGATTTCAGATTTCTGCTGCATAGTGCGCAGATGTCACCCGTCAGCGCTCAATCTGAAATCTGAAATCTGTTAACTACTCAGGCCATCCATTTTTCCAACGCGTTTCGCGGGAAATACTGATTTAGGCCTGAGTAGTTACGAAATCTGAAATCCGAAATCCCCAACTCCTTCACGGATACAGATACGGCTGATCCGGCTGTTCGATCGGCTCAATTGAAGCGGCGGCGATGAGCGGAATTTTTTCGCCGCCGAATTCACCCACCTTGAATCGACCGACCACGCGCACCCACTTGTCCTGTTCGAATTGATCGAGCTGGTCTGTGTCCACGATCAGGCCGATAGCTGCTGCGTCGGCGACGCAGCAGCTGACCGTGAAGCGTGACACCATGAACTGTCCAGCAGCGAAGCGCGGGTCGTTCTTGTAGACGAAGCCGGTGACGTCGGCCTGCTGCCCTGCGAGTTCAGCCGGGTCGGCGGTGGAGCCGATCATGCGCAGCCAGTCGAGGATGTTGCGTGGGCCGCTGGAAGCCTGCTGCAGCCTGCCTGCGCCGCCTGGGCTGCCGGGTGCCGACTGCAGGCCGATTCCGCGCGACGCAATGGCACTGGCGCCGAGCGGCCGCGCCGGGGCGATGAAGCCGATCAACGCTGGCAGCGCCAGCAGCAGCACGCTCGTCCACGATGTGGCGCGGGCAGTCAGCGCGGCGACCGGCGTCATGCGCTGCAGCAGCCGCCACGCCAGCGTCAGCGCCAGCATCAGATAGAGCAGCACGCCGGCAAACACCAGCCATTCGAAACGCTTATTGATGTAGAACGCCAGCGCGCCGCTGCTGATTTTTTCGTACAGCATCAGGCCGGATGCGGCCAGCACCGCGCTTTTCAACAGTGTGTCGAGTCGGTGAGACATGCCGAAATCATAGACGACGGCTCACAGCCGACGAACGCATGGGTGCATCCGCAGTCAAAGGCGAATTTTTGACAGAAGATTTTTCTCACGCGAAGCCGCGAAGAACGCGAAGAACGCGAAGGAAGAAAATTTGATGGTTTTGCGGGTCTTCACATGAGGAAGATTCTTCGGTGAGGGAATTCAGCCTTCTTCGCGTTATTCGCGTTATTCGCGTTATTCGCGGCTTCGCGTGAAAAATGCATTTGCCGCCAGCATTTCGGCGATGCGTCGATCGCTGCGGGTGAGCGCGAGCGCATCGATTTCTGCCGGCGTCGCCCAGTGCAGTGCGACGTACGCATTCGACGCGTCGACGGCGTCGTGAATCGCAGTTGCATGGTGCAGCAGTCGTCGCACTTTGAAATGTGTAAACGCATGGCGTACTTCGGCGAACGGTTCACCGACTTCGCTCACGCGCACGCCGGTGCGCTGCAGGACTATCTCCTCGACGTTGGTCGTCGGTCCCCCCGCTGCGCTCGGGGCAGGCTGTCGCTCCCCTCGCTGCGCTCGGGACAGGCTGTCGGCTGTCGGCCCGTACTCTGAGCTGACGAACTCCCACAGGCCGCCGAGCAGGCCGTTGTGCGGGCGTTGGCCGAGCAGCAGACGTCCGTCGGCATGACGAACGAGCGCGGTGAGCACGATGCGTTCCGGCGTCGGCATGCGTGGTGCGCGTTCGGGAAATTTCTCGACGGCGCCGAGTGCATGTGCGCGGCAGTTCGTGCGCAGCGGGCAATCGGTGCACTTTGGATTGCGCGGCACACAGACAGTGGCTCCGAGCTCCATAAGCGCCTCGTTGAAGACGCCGGCGCGCCCGGACGGCAGAAGCGATTCTGCCAGCGCCCACAGGTCGTCGTCTTTGCTTTGGGCGGCAGGCAGGGCGAATGCGCGTGCGAACACACGGCGTACATTGCCGTCGACCACGGCGGCGTCACGGCCGAAGGCGAGTGAGGCGATTGCACCTGCGGTGTAGCGGCCGACGCCGGGCAGGGTGAGCAGGCCGGCGACGTCAGTCGGGAACTGCCCGCCGAGTTCGTCGCACACGCGTCGCGCAGCACGATGCAGGTTGCGCGCGCGAGAGTAATACCCAAGGCCTTCCCACGCTTTCAGCACGTCGTCGAGTAGTGCAGCTGCAAGTGCCTGCACGGTCGGGAATCGCTGCAGCCAGCGCTCGAAGTACGGAATGACGGCAGCGACGCGCGTCTGCTGCGCCATGATTTCGCTTAGCCAGACGCGATACGGTTCGCGTGGTTCCGCGCGCCATGGCAGCGGTCGCGCGTTTGCACGGAACCAGTCCAGCAGCGCATCTGTAGCAAAGGGAGGAACGGAAATAACGGGACGGTCGTCGGTTGACGACGGCGGCGAATCAGCGAGAAGCTGTGGTCTCCTCGCTGTGCCTGGGGCATGCTCTCGGTCGGCCGTCCCTTCACTGTGCTGGTGGCGGGCCGTCATCCGTTTGTTGTCAAGTTCAGGCCGTTTGTGGAGGTGCCGTCTTCGCTCTCCGCCATTCCCAGCGCTGCGCGCACTTTACGCAGCACGGGCCTGGGAAGGGGGCTGAGGCGGCCGCCGCCGCGCAGGAAATCCTTCACGTCCTCGGCCTTGAGCACGGTGACCGGGCCGGGCTGTACGTCGAGTTCGACTTTCGGATGGGTGAACATGATCACCGCACGCACAGTTACTTTGACGTCGGGCGCCTTCGCCGTGATCAGCGTTTGTACTTTTTTGATCGCCTCAGTGGCATCGGCAGTCGGATCACCGATCGTCTCATCGCGCCCCATCCATGCCCGCAGGAAGCCGCGGTTGTAGGACCACTTGCCGTCGCGGTATGTGACTTTCTGTTCCTGCGTGCGGGGAATAAAAATCGTCACGCCGCCCGGTTCGATGAGAAGGTAGTCGACGGGCTTCTGGAAGAGCAGCAGCGCGTTCGTTTTTTCGAGGCCTTTCAGGCTGTCGCGCAGGACTTTTTCCGGGCGGTTGAACGCCAGGTAGCGATTGGCGAACAGGAAGCCGATGCGTGAGACCACGAACAGCACCACGATGACGACCAGCTCAATGACCAGCAGTGTGGCGGGGTTGAGATTGGCGACGAGCGCGGCGTTGGGCGACATGGATGCGAGCAGCACGAGGATCATCATGCCGACCGCAACGACGACTACGCCGAGCACCAGGCCGCGCGCAATTTTGGCATTGCGCGCCAGTTTCACTTCATCGACGACGATTTTCATAGTTGTGGGGATCTCGATCTCGGAATCAGGCCGGCCGGCAGCAGAACTAAGTGAGTCGCCAAAAGTTCTGGCGGCAGAT
>CAXNFZ010000242.1:0-4706 GCA_964201495.1 Chloroflexota bacterium
GCCGCCAGAACTTTTGGCGACTCACTTAGTTGAAAGTCTCAGCATCACGTCGCACAGCGCACGCACGATGGCGTGAGTCAGAAATGAAACCAATGATGGCCGTAGCAGCTCAGACGAAAGTATAATCGCCGACGTGCTCCACGAAGAGCCCCAAGTCGCTGAGTGGTGTCTTCCGCCTTCATGGCACACGATCAACCCACCTCAGCATCACTGCATTTCCAGGGGAGCAAATTCATGAGCAAATCGACATTACTTCGTGTGCTGATCGCGGACGACGAGTCCATTATTCGCATGGGCCTGCGCACGATCCTCACAGAACTCGGACACACCGTTTACAGCGCGGCCGACGGCATGGAAGCCGTTTCCCTGGCTCAGCGCGAAGATCTGGATCTTGCGCTGCTCGACATCCGCATGCCGTTCAAGGATGGCCTGGAAGCGGCTTCAGACATCGTCAAGCATCGGCCGATCCCCATCGTCATCCTCACCGCCTACAACGACAACACGCTGCTCGACCGGGCCGCGGCCATCCCCGTGCAGGGCTACCTCGTCAAACCTGTCAAGCGGGACGACCTGATCACGACGATGCGCGTCGCCCTCGCCACGCATCAGGACCGCAGCAGCCTCTCCGCCAAAGTCGGCGAACTCGAAGAAAAACTCACTGCCCGCAAGCTGATCGACCGTGCCAAAGGTGTGCTGCAGAAACAGGGCATGAGCGAAGAGGAGGCATACCACCAGATTCAGATGGCCGCCCGCTCACGCCGCACGACCATGAGCAAAATTGCGACGGAGATCATCGAGAAGGGCGACAAGTGACGTCTGCGACGCGGCAGCGGCCGGTCAAATTGTCTGCGCTGCGTCCGCGCGATCGTCCGGGCGCAGCCCGTCGTGCGTCATTCGACCAGCCCCGCATCGACTGCGGGCGCCTCTTTCGCGTCTGAAGTAGCCTGCGGCGAGCCGCTGCTCAAGCCGCTCCACACCCGCACCGGCAGGCGGCACTATCATGTGCGCATGCCCGCACGCACTCGAACCGATACGTCGTCGGACCTGCAGTTCCTGTTCGAGGAAATGCAGCAAACTTCCTTCCTCCTCGGGTTGATCGGCATGTTCTGCCTGGGCAGTCTGGCCGGCCTGATCGCGCCGAGCGAACGGTCCATCAACCAGCGTATTTTCCTTGGCATCGGCGTGTTCGGCGTGGTGCTGCTTGCCTGGACGCTCTCCCGCTGGCGCATGGCCGCCGGCGCGGCGGCGCTCATCATCGGCGCCTTGCTCCTCTGCTGGGCAGCGATACGATCCGTCGAGGCACCATGGCTGATCTGCCTCGTAGTTCTTCCACTCGGCCTTCTGATGATGATTTTCGGAGCGCGAATCGCCGTCGTCTGCGCCGCACTTCTGACGACAATGATCACGTACGGACCGGACGCTTTCCTGCCAGTGCCGATCGAGTTGCGTCTGCTTTCAGTCCTGCTGCTCTGGTTCGTCCTCGGCCTGATTCGCCTTGCACTCCGTCCGATCGTCAGCGCCGCAGAATGGGCCTGGTCCACGTACGAACGCGGTCAACATCTCGTCACACGCATGACCGAGACGCAGTTCGAACTACAGAAGGCGCTGACGGACACCCGGCAGGCGAACCTTCAGCTCACGCGCATGAACGTCCTCGCCGACGGACTGCGTCAGATCGCCGAGGATGCCCATCGCGTCAAGCAGCAATTCGTCACCAACGTCAGTCACGAACTGCGCACACCGCTGAACATGATCATCGGTTTCAGCGAAATCATCGTCAATCAGCCGCACACCTACGGCGCACATATCCCTCCTGCCCTGCTGGCCGATCTGGACGTCATCCTGCGCAACAGTCGACACTTGTCCGACTTGATCGACGACGTGCTCGATCTCAGCCAGATCGAGTCGAATCAAATGGCGCTGACGCGGGAACACGTGCAAGTAGCCGATATCGTGACGGCCGCAGTCACGGCGATCCAGGGACTGTTCACCTCGAAGAAGCTGTACCTGCGCACGCAGATCGAACCGAATCTGCCGCTCGTGTTTTGCGATCCGACGCGCATCCGTGAAGTCGTGTTGAATCTGCTCAGCAACGCCGGAAGGTTCATGGAAGCAGGCGGTGCAGACGTGCTGGTCGTTCAGCGCAGCCACGAAATTCTCGTAAGCATTCACGATACCGGCCCGGGCATTTCGGCCGAGGATGCTGCGCGGCTTTTCCAGCCTTTCCGTCAGGTAGACGGGTCGGTGCGCAGACGCTATGGCGGCAGCGGCCTGGGCCTCGCCATTTCCAAAAGCTTCGTCGAACTTCACGACGGCCGCATCTGGCTGGACAGCGTTCCCGGGGCCGGATCGACGTTTTTCTTCACACTGCCGATCGAACCGCCCGCCCCACTCGTTGCCAGTGCTACACGCTGGCTAGGCGATGACTGGACTCTCGAGTCACGAATACGCGACAATCGTGCGGTCGCTGCTCCGATGCGTCCCCGCATCGTCGTGCTCGACAGCCAGGGCTCGCTGCAACGACTGCTGCGGCGCTACCTGGCCAGCACCGACGTCGTCACCGTCACGCACATCGAAGATATCCATCGGGAGGTTGCGATGACTCCGACCCATGCCGTGCTCGTCAATGCCTTCGGTCGTAGCAGCGAGGACGACATGGATTTTCTGCAACGCACCGATGCACTCCCCAATGACCCTCCGATCATCATATGCAGCACGCCGAGTTCCTCCGAAACATCCGTCCCGACCGGCGCCAGTGGTTACCTCGCCAAACCGGTATCGAGAGATGCACTTCATGCGATCGTCGACCGCCTCGACGCATCTCGAACGGAGCATGACCAGCCGCTCTCCATTCTCGTCGTCGACGACGAACCGCAGGCGCTGCACCTGTTCTGGCGCATGCTCAACAGCCTCGGCCGCAACCTGCGCATTCATACCGCAGGCGACGCCCGTCAGGCGCTCGAACTCATGCAGCGGGAAAAGCCGCATATCGTGTTCGTCGATCTCGTCATGCCGGACACCGACGGCTTCTGGCTCCTCAATGAAATACACCGAAGTCCGACGCTGCGAGGCGTGCACGCATTCGTGATATCAGCCAGCGACCCAAGTGGCCAACCGATCGTCAGCGACCGGTTCACCGTCACTCGTCCGGGCGGCCTGTCGCTGCATCACCTGCTCAGCTTAATCGACGCCACCACGACGATTATTTCGCCGATGCGCCAGTCAATTTATCCAACGTCGCCACGAAATTTTCCACATTGACCGGTTTTCGCAGAAATGCAGCCGCACGCAGCGTATTGGCAAGATTCTGCTGCGGCAGGATCGTGCACACTACGACCGGGATGCTCATCGTCTGAGGGTGCTCACGCAGCCTTCCCAGCATCTCCCATCCGTCCACGTCCGGCATCATGACGTCCAGCACCACGACATGCGGCGTGATGTCACGCAGCAACGCCTCCGCCTGTGAGACGTTGTAAGCATGCAGCAGACGATAGCTCGTATGCGTGACGAAGCGCCGATAGAGCAGATGCGCATCTTCGTTGTCGTCGATGATCAGGACGGTCGCCGCCACCGCACTCGCGAAACGCACTGCAAAGCCATGCGTATCGACCTCCAGTTCGGCGTCTGCCAGCACAAGAAGTCGTCCGGCCATTTCCGAATCGTCAACGACGCAAGCCGTGGCGCAAGATTCGGCGTCGCACACCAGTGCATCGAGACGGACGCTCTGAACCGAGCGATCCACCGAGATTTGCACATCGGAGTTCCGTGCCCGCTCCATTAGCGGCGGAAGCATGATCAGCAAAGCCTGTCTCACCAGCTGCGGCACACTCTCGACATACACGTCTCCGTCGAATCCCTTCAGCAATAAGCGCACACCGCACGTCGCCGCCTTCGCCGCCAGAGTCTCCAGCACCGATTCGACGAGCAGCGTCAAATCGATCGATCGCTTCGGATCGGTTCGCTGAATCAGATGCATGTCACGGCTGAACTGCGCCGCTTCGTCGGCGCGTGGTTCGGCATGAGCATCTAAGCTGTACCCGTGCTCCCGACAGCGGTTCAGTCCGAAGCGCACGCAAAGCAGGTCCACCACCGACTGCAGTGCCACGACTTCCTGTCGTCGCAGCTGGCGGATGCTCAGCCCGAGGTTCGCAGCAACGCCCTGCTGATCGAACTGCTCGATGTACCGGTGGTGGAGCACGCGGTGCGTGCGCCAGGCATCCGAATGCTGCGCAACCCCGAAGGTCGGTCGGAGTGATTCCACGATCTCCTGCAACAACTGTCGCAGATCAGCCGGTGATTCGAGACGCAACACCGCCATCAGTGCGTTCTTGCGCAGTTCCACCGGATCGTAAAGATGGTGGAACGCACGGCGCAAGTCCTGCACCAAATCACGATTGCGTTCGTCGTCCATCGCCATAACGACTCGAATTATCAACCAGAGCCATTTGCCCTGCGACGTCGGTGTTTCAGTACCGCCGTTTCGACATTCACGGCGTCTGCAACGTACATCGACAGCGCCATCAAAAATCACCCGCAGCCCGTGCGGCATGGCACACACCCACCGTATGGCCGCTATATGGCCTGCCCGTGTCCCCTCTGACCGCGCTTTTTACGTGCAGAGATCGCAGCACCGCCTATTATCTCCATACCCAGGCTGTTCCGGAAGAAAGGGAGTGCGCAAAGCCCAATTGGTATCCGCGAAACAC
>CAXNFZ010000243.1:0-4701 GCA_964201495.1 Chloroflexota bacterium
ACGCGAAGGCGCGAAGAACGCGAAGGAAAGCGCTTTTCATAGCTTTTCCGCGCCTTCGCTCGAGGAAGATTCTTCGGTGACGGTATTCAGACCTCTTCGCATTCTTCGCGTTCTTCGCGTGAGACAGATTTGCCATCGCTCTCTGCCCCGAAACCCGGACGCACACCACAGCATCTGTTGGCGCTGTGCGCACTGCTGGGCCAAAATACTGCCCGGAAACGAGCTATGACACACGAACCACAAGCATCGACCCGCCCGCACACTCTCCCCATGCTTTTCGTCGCAGGCGAACGCACTTGGGAAATGCCTCAGCTCACGTCGCTCAACAAACTGCCGCCCCATGCGGCGGGGACGCCGTATGCATCGCAGAAGCAGGCGCTCGCCATGGACCACGAATCGTCGCCCTGGCTTCAAGCGCTGAACGGCAGCTGGGATTTCAAGATCCTGCCGCAGCCAGAGGATGCGACGATGCAGGTTCTGCGCGAGGACGGTTGGCGCTCGATCACCGTGCCGGGCAGCTGGACGATGCAGGGTTTCGGCAAGCCGCAGTACACCAACGTCAACATGCCGTTTCCGAATCGGCCGCCCGATGTGCCGGACGAAAATCCGACCGGCGTGTATCGCCGCACATTTCAAGTGCCGACGGACTGGGACGGCCGCCGCATCGTTTTGCACATCGCCGGCTGCGAGGGCGCGCTGTACGTCTACGTGAACGGCGAACCGGTCGGCATGAGCAAGGACGCGCGCACGCCGGCCGAGTTCGATGTAACCGCACACGTGCAGCTCGGCGCCGCCGTCGAGAACGAGCTCGTGTGCGTGGTGACGCGCTGGTCCGACGCCTCGTTCATCGAGGACCAGGATCACTGGTGGCACTCCGGCATCATGCGCGAAGTTTTTCTGTTCAGCACCGCGCGCCCGCAACTGCAGGATATTTACGCGCGCAGTGAATTGAGCGACGACTTCTCAAGTGCGACGCTGAAGCTCACGCTGCACGTCGGATTTCCAGGGGAGGAATACCGCGACGGCCACAGCGTCGAGGTGCAGATGTTCGATGCAGCCGGCAATTCTGTGTTCGGCGCACCGCTGGCTGCGCCGTGCCTGCCGCCGCTCAACCCGATCGCGTGGTTCAACACCGCGACGCGCACGAAGGTCGAACTCTCCGCTGCGGTGCAGACGCCGGCGCTCTGGTCACACGAGTCGCCGAATCTGTACACGATCGTGGTGATGCTGAAGGGTCCTCATGGAGACGATTTCTACGCCACACGCTTCGGGTTCCGCCGCATCGAGATCAAGGGCGCCGACCTGCTGATCAACGGCCAGCGCGTGCTGATCAACGGCGTCAACTATCACGATCATGACGACACGACGGGCAAGGCCATCAGCCGTGCCACGATGGAATCCGACCTGCGCCTGATGAAGCAGTTCAACGTCAACGCTGTCCGCACCGCACACTATCCGAAGGACGCCTACTGGTACGAGCTGTGCGACCGCTACGGCATGTATCTGATCGACGAAGCCAACATCGAAGCGCACGCGTTCTACAACGAAATCTGCAGCGACATGCGCTACACGAATCATTTCGTGGAACGTGTGCGAGCGATGGTCGAACGCGACAAAAACTATCCGTCGGTGATCCTGTGGTCGCTGGGCAACGAGAGCGGCTACGGGCCGAATCACGACGCTGCCGCGGGCTATGCCCGCCACGCCGACCCGACGCGTCCGCTGCATTACGAGGGCGCGATCACGCGCTGGTTCGGCAAGAGCTGGGACGGGGGACGAGCAGCTACGGACGTGGTCTGCCCGATGTATCCGTTTATCCACGAGATCATCGAGTGGGCGAAAGAGGACAAGCCCGGCAAACGTCCGCTGATCATGTGCGAATACTCGCACACGATGGGCAACAGCAACGGCTGCCTTGCCGACTATTACGAGGCATTCGAAAAGTATCCGGGCCTGCAGGGCGGTTTCCTGTGGGAATGGCTCGACCATGGCATTCGGCAGACGTCGGCCGACGGTGAAGTGCACTGGGCGTACGGCGGCGATTTCGGCGAAACGATTCACGATGCGAACTTCATCACCGACGGCATCGTCTGGCCAGATCGCACACCACACCCGGCGCTCTATGAATTCAAGCATCTGGCGCGGCCGTGCACGGTCGAAGCGATCGACGCCGCCGGGCGCGTGCGCATCGTCAGCCGCCAGTACTTCAGCAGCCTGAACCGGCTGCGCGGCGAATGGGAGCTGATCGTCGACGGCGAACCCACGCAGCGCGGTGCGCTGCCGGCGCTCGACATCGCACCTGGTGCAAGCCTCGATGTGACGCTGCCGCTGAACCGGCCGGCGACGGGCGAGCAGTTCGTGAATGTCTATTTCTATCAGCGCGACAACACGTTCTGGGCGCCGGCCGGACACGAAGTCGCGCGCGTGCAGCTGGCGCTGCCACAGGCTGCACTGGTGAGCGCAGTGCCGACGAATGCATCGGCCGGACGCGTCACAGTGCACGAGAGTGCGGCCACGGTGCGGCTCGAAGCCGCCGGCGTGCGCGCGGTCTTCGCGCGCGACAGCGGCAGGCTGATCGAATTCGGCGGCGCGAAGAACATGGTCGTCGCCGGGCCGACGCTGAACGTCTGGCGCGCCGGCACAGACAACGACGGCATCAAGCTGATGCTGTATCCGCACACCAACCTGCAGCGCTGGCTGAATCAGAAGCTCGATCGCGTCGAGCAGCGCCTCGAGAGCATGACCCTGCTGCCGGGCGACGTGCCTGTGATCGAAGTGGTTTATAAAGCCAGCGGGCGTGAGCAGTGGGACGACTTCACACACACGCTGCATTTCGCACTTTCACCTGCCGGCGAATTGTCGATCGAAAATCACGTCGTGATCGGCAACGGACTGAACGACCTTCCGCGCATCGGCGTCAGTATGGCGCTCGATCCGGCGCTCGAGAACCTCGAGTGGTACGGGCGCGGCCCATGGGAAAACTACGCCGATCGCAAAGCGTCGGCACTGATCGGCCGCTTCGGCGGCACGGTTAGCGGACAGCACGTGCCCTACATCATGCCGCAGGAGAACGGCCACAAGACGGACGTGCGCTGGGTGCGCCTCGGCGACGCCGGCGCCGGCCTGCAGATCGCCGGCGCGACGCCGTTCGAGTTCAACGCCAGCCATTTCACCGATCACGACTTGTTCGCGGCGAAGCACACGTATGAGCTCGAACCACGCAGCGAGGTAATACTGCATCTGGACGCAGCGCACCGCGGCATAGGCAGCGCGTCGGTCGGACAGGACACGCTCGAGCAGTATCAGCTTTTGGAAAAAGAGTATCGCTTCGTTTTTCGACTGACGGCGATGTAGGAGAACCGACGACGACCTGCCCCGAGTGACGCGCAGGGCTGGCAATCGTCGTCGGTCTTCTGTTTCCCCTGCGACAGGATTCACGCTATCCTTCCCTACCCATGGCAAAGAAACCGAAGAACCCGAACAAGCCCAGGAAGACCGGCCGACAACCCGGCAAACCACGCGCCGAGCTGGAAGCGCCGCCGCCGGCAGTCGTTGCCGCCGCTCTGCAGGACACGGTGGACGATCTGGCCGACCCGGATTCTGCTCAGGCCGACGTCGCCAACGAGCTTGACGCCCTCCCGCCGCAGGGTAAGCGCACACCGCAGCAGGAAGCGCTCGCACTTGCGTTCGAAGGCTGGCGCGCGCTGAAGCCGAAGCAGCAGCTGCGTGCCGCCCGCAGCGCGATTCTTCTGGACCCGGACTGCGCCGACGCCATCCGCCTGCTCGCACAAAACGAGAACGACCCGCAGCACAAGCACGTGCTGTACGCCGATGCGATCGCCGCGGCCGAGCGCTCGCTCGGCGCCGACGCCATCGCCGAGCACGCCGGACGTTTCTGGCAGGTCGTCGAGACGCGACCGCTCATGCGCGCGCTGGACGACGCCGCGTTCGACGCGCTCGAAACCGGCGATCCGACGCACGCCATAACGTACTGGACGCGCATGCTCGAATTGGATCCATCCGACTCGCTCGGTGTGCACCGCACGCTCGCCACAGCGCTGCTCGTGGACGGAACTGCTGCGTCTCACGCAGCGCTGCGCGCGCTGTTCGGCCGCTTCCCACAAGACGATTCAGCCGCCTTCACCTTCAGCCGCGCGCTGCTGTTCTTCCGAGAACAGGGGGCAGGCGCCGCAGCAGACCGCGCCGCACAAACCGCAGTGAAGGCGAATCCGTTCGTCATCGACTCGCTCTCCGGCAATGCCGCACAGAAGGCGGCGCCGGAGGACATTGACCTGCTCGAAAAAGCCATCGAGTACGCCGAACACGCGCGGGCCCCCTGGTCGCAGACGCGCGGGGCGCTGGAGTGGCTGCGGAGCACAATTCCGTAGCTGCGCGTTCGGGGCCCGTCACCGGCTCAGCCGCGCGTGCATGATGCGAAACCACAGCGGCGGCACCAGCGCCATCAGCACCATGCCGGGGTAGCCAGTCGGCAGCTGCGGCGCGGCGTCGGCCGAGCGCAGCATCTGGAACGGCTTGCTGGCCACGGCATGGTGATCGCTGTGCCGCGTCAGTTCGAACAACATCATGCGACTGACGAGATGATCGCTGTTCCACGAATGATGCACCTCGACCGATTCGTAGCGCCCATTCGGCAGACGAGTACGCGCGAGGCCGTAATGCTCGATGTAAGTCACGATCTCG
>CAXNFZ010000244.1:0-4672 GCA_964201495.1 Chloroflexota bacterium
CCGGACAACACTTATGGACAGGAACTTAGATGAAAAGCATCTGCGCCCCATCCGTCATGTCCATGAAATCGCTGGCGGTGACGATGTCCTGCACGCCGTCGACGAAGTCGTCCTTCGTCAGGCCCATCATGTCGACGGACATTTTGCACGCGTAAAGCTTGGCGCCGCCGTCGACGAGCATCTGCAGGTATTCGCCGACCGGCGGCACGCCGAGCTGCTGCATCTTGTCCTTCATCAGCTTGGTGGCGACCGCCGTCATGCCTGGCAGCCCGCCGACGAAATTCGGGATGCCGAGGTTGTCCACACCCTTGATGCCCATCATGCTCATCTTCATCGCCGTGTTGCCGACCGGTGCGAGTTCGAGATGATCCTGACGCGTCTTGCGAATCATGTCCATGCCCCAGAACGTGAAGAAGATCGTCACGTCGATGCCGTTGCCGAGCGCGGCCCAGCCCATGATCAGCGCCGGATACGCCATGTCAAGATCGCCCTTCGAGCAGATGAACGCGATGTGTCGGTTTTCGTTTGCCATGATGTCCTCTCCTGCAACGACTCAAATTCACGCTGGCATCCGCGTGCCGGCGATGAACTGAGCCGTTGATTCCGATTCCTAAACGCACCCTTCGGGCTTGCCGAGGCCGGCGATGTGCGCGACCTTCTTGGCAGGGCCTTTGGGAAACAGCGCGAACATGTCCTTCGTCGTCAGGCCGGTGCCGCCGGTGATCTGCCGCAGCGTCGGCGACTTGCCGCCCTGCGCGCTCTTGCGGCAGAACTCGATCACCTTCCAGTGCGCCTCAGTGAGTTCGGCCAGACCTTCCTCGTGCGCGATCTCCACTGCGATTTCCTTCGTCCACTCCGTGGGCACGATGAGGAATCCTTCCTCGTTGACCTGAACGGTCGTCCCTGCGATGGTTCTGATTGCCATTTTTTTCGTTCTCCCGCCGAGAATCGCATCCAAGCGAAACTCCGCGAATCCGTAACTACTCAGGCCCAAATCAGTATTTCCCGCGAAACGCGTTGGGAAAATGGATGGCCTGAGTAGTTACGCGAATCCACATATTCAGTTCGCCCCGATGCCATGCAGCACGCGCAGCGCCAGCGCCAGGCCGCGCCGCGTCTGCGGGTCGCGCATCTGCCTGAGCAGGCTGCCGTAGCTGGTTTCGACTTTTTCCTCACTGATCTTCGTCGTAAGCGCAGCGGTGCGGCTGAGGAAATTCATCACTTCAGGCTGCGTCATCTGCTGCACCACGCGCAGGATCAGCACGATGTTGTCGCCGAGCCGCTGCACATCGTCTTCGCTGAACGACGACACGATGTTGTCGACGATGCGCATGCCGCCGCGTGCGAAAGTGAAATAACCGCGCGCCTCGGCCTGCTGCAGCGTGCGCTCCGCCGCGTCATAGGCGCCCTTCCCGATCGGCCCGGCCACCTCGAGCAGCCCGGTAATGCTGTCGACCTGATCGAGCAGATTTTCGACGTCGGGCAGGTGCCGCGCCGCCTTCTTCGCCACGCGCAGCAGATCATCGAGCTTGACGTATTCCTCGACTTCCTGCAGCTGCTCGACGGCAAGCGACATCGCCTGCGATGCAATCGGCGTCAGATCGCGCATCAGCTCGTCCCGCTCCACGCGCGCCCGTTCCGCTGCGCGCGCCTGCTCGGCCAGGAACGCCACCTGCTCCGTCAGAGCATCGAGCTTGCGATGGAGTTCGAGCATCTCTTCATTCATAGTGCGCCTCAGTTCTTCCACTTGCCCGCCATGCTCATCAGCGCAGGCAACGGCAATTCCTTGCCTTTCAAAAGAATGTTCCAGTACATCCAGCGGAACATCAGCTTGCCCCAGTGATTCGCCTCGGACTCTTCGAGCAGCGTGAACGGGCCGACGCCGGGAAGCGGATAGCGGCCAGGCAGCGGCTCGGTCGTGTAATTGAAATCGATCAGGATGCCCTTGCCGTGGCCGGATTCGATAAAGCAGTTGGCGTGTCCGTCGAAGACCGGCAGCAGTTCCTGTCCCTCGGTGTAGCGCACGAAGTTTTCGCCGAACGTCTCCACCGCGAAGTGCGCCACCGAGCCGGCCTTCGACGCCGGCACGCCGGCTGCGTCGCCGAGCGCAAAAATGTTTGCGAACTTCGTCGAAAGAAACGTGTGCTTGTCGACCTGCACGTAATTCAGCTCATCACCGAGCCCGGCCTTGCCCACCAACGGCGCGCCCATATTGAGCGGGATCGTCACCAGCAAGTCGTACGGCACTTCCTGCTCGTCGTATGACACGATCTTCTTCGCGTCCGGGTCGACGTGCTCGACCATGAACTCGGGCACGACCTTGATCTGCTTCTCTTCGAGCAGATGGCCGAGCACCGCCGAAGCCTTCGGCTTCGTGAACGCGCCGGGCAGCGGCGTGGCATAGACCAGCTCGACGCGATCACGAATTCCCTGCTGCGTGAAAAACCAGTCGGCGAGCATGAGGAACTCGAGCGGCGCGACCGGGCACTTGATCGGGTTCTCGACCACGTTGAAAACCAATCGCCCGCCCTTCCAAGTGCGCAGCGTCTCATGCAGCGCCAGCGCGCCCGGCAGCGAATAGAACGTGTGCACGTCCCTGCCCCAGTGCTCGCCTGCGAGGCCGGGCGTCTGCTCCGGGTGAATATCTGCGCCAGTGGCGATGATCAGAAAGTCGTACGCCAGCGTCATGCCGTTCGCCAGACGCACGCGATTGTTCTCCGGCTCGATCGCTTCGATCTGCGCCATCATCAGGTTCACACCGTGCGGAATGAAATCGCGCTTCGGCTTGACCACATCGGCGCGCGTGTACGAACCGAACGGGATGAACAAATAGCCCGGCTGGTAATAATGCGTCGCGTCCTGATCGACCAGCGTGATTTGCCAGGCCGACGCATCGAGCAGATGGCGCAGGCGATTGGCCGCCATCGTGCCGGCCGTGCCGGCGCCGAGAATGACGAGCTTTTTCATGTTCGAACTCCTGTTGAAATATGTCCGCCGCATGAATACATGCGGCAGACTACAGAATCGTCAGTGCTGCGATCGCCTGCAGCTTGCCGCATAACTTGTGACGATCGTCGGCCATCCGGCTGAAGAGATCGGCGATGCGTTGTGCGCTGTCGAGCATCCGAAACCGCGCAGCTGCGTCGGCGGAATGCGCACCGCCGGCATGCACACGCAGCGCGTCCGTCGGGATGCCGATGCGCGCTGCGACCGACGCCAGCTCCACTTCGTCGACGCACCATGCGCCGTGCTCGGCAATGCCGCCGACGAACACCAGACCGATCAGCTGATCCTGCGTGCGCACGAAGCCGCGCGCCCACGCCATACCGAGCGGGCCGACGGCAAACTCGTTCGACGTTGCTTCCTGGAACGAGAGCCAGCCGGGCAGACAATCGACGCGGCCGTGCGACGCGCGCAGCACTTCAGCGTGCAGCGGCGCGGCGTTGCTGATGCGCGTCACCGGCCGTGACTGCAGATCGACGACCACGACCGCCGCGCCGAGCAGATCGGCGAGCAGATCCTGCGTCGCCTGCACGCATGCGAGCGGAAGTGCAGCAGCCAGCGCGCCGTCTTGTGTGACGGGGCGCTCATCCTGCGCCGGCGACGGCGCCGCTCCACCGCGCTGCGTCGTCATCCAACGCTCGATGTCCGCCTCCGGGAAGCGCCACTGCTTGCCGACGCGCACCGCCGGCAGGCGGCCGCTCTCGGCCATGCGATACACCGTGGTGCGGTCGACGTTGAGGATGCGACCGATCTGGCTGGTAGTCAGCAGTTGTGTCATAGCACCGTGCTGCAGATTCGGACGCTGGAAAATCTCAGACTCGTCCGACGCTTGCAGCGCCGGGTTGAGTGTAGGACGAACACCATGTGCAAACACCGGCAATTCGGCCAGGTGCACGCTGTCCTGTTGCATACAGTGCAGATGATGCAGTCGGTGCAACGGATGCACCGAGGGACGGAGAACAACTCGTCACAGGGTGCGGAGAGAGCGGAGCACGCGGTGCTCGACCGCCCCTCTCGTCAGAGGACGCGGAGGGGGCGGGAGAACGCAGAGGTTTTCCGCAGAGACGCGGGATTTGTGGGGAATGCATTTCTCACGCGAAGCCGCAAAGAACGCGAAGAGATCTGAATTGCGTCGCCGAAGAAATTTTCTCAAGCGAAGGTATGAAAAAGCCATCGCAAGCTTTTTCCTTCGCGTTCTTTGCGGCTTCGCGTGAGGAAAATCTGCTGTCGAAATTCGCCCCTTTTGGCGAATGCACCCATTCCTGCTCCACCTCACCGCCATGTCGCCGGAATGTACACCTTTAATCCCGGCGTCGCCGTCGGCGTGCCCGGTCCCGGCGTCGCCGTCGGCGTGCCCGGTCCTGGTGTAGGCGTCGCCGTCGGCAACACAGTCACCACACCCCCGACAACCTGGTTGCTCAGCCCTTCCTCTGACCACAGCCCGCCCGCGTTGCGCGCCTGCGCACTCACGTAGTAATTCTGCCCGCGCACCAGATTCAGTCCCGTGCGCACGATCGCGAACTCACTGGTCGCACTGCGTGACGCCGGTGCGTCGATCGTCGTCCAGTTCACCACGTCCGTTCCGCCCGGCGTCGTGCCGACGGCATAGCGATAGCTCGTGACACCCGACTCCGTATCCGACGTGACCCAGCGCAGCGTCAGCTTCGTC
>CAXNFZ010000245.1:0-4660 GCA_964201495.1 Chloroflexota bacterium
GCCGAGAATCGGAGTGCGGTTCACGAAGATGTTGTTCGCCCACTGCGCTGCGTCCCAGAATTCGCCGGTCGATTGTGCGGAAGATAACAGCAACAGTCCGCAGGCGGCACTAGTAAAACTGAGCAGGAGCATTCGGGTGGCTCTGGGAATAGCGGCAGGCAGCATAAATGTAGAGGATGATCCAGTATTGCCATTTGGCTTCGTCGGCAGGGAGTGACGAAATCCGAGTAGAGAAACCCGCGAATCATGGCATTACTTGGGTTTAGTTACTTGCCGTCGGCAGGGAGTGACTAAACTCAAGGATATTCCGCGAATCACGGCATCGCCCCGCCGCCCTGCGGGCGGCGGGGCGATGCCGTGATTCGCGGGTTCATGTAGTCGAGTGTAGCCACTCCCTGCTCCGTGGTGCATCCACAGTTTGGGGGGAATTTTGACAGAAAATTTTCCTCGCGCGAAAAACACGAAGGAAAAAGTTTTTATGGCTTTGCCACACCTTCGCCTGAGGAATTTTCTTCGGCAACGAAATTCGGACCTCTTCGCGTTCTTCGCGTTCTTCGCGTTCTTCGCGTGAGAAATGCATTCACTCCAGGTGCCGAATGCATCGCTATCGAACAATACGCTCGATCACTTCAGCCAGCATCTCTTCACCGCGCTCGCTGCGATGCACGGCGCTGTTGGTGAATTCGCCTGGCGGCACAGCGTCCCACGCATCGGCATAGCGAATCCCGAGCGCCTGCATTTCCGCACGCATCATTTCGCGATACGCATCATAGGCCCAGCGTGGATAAAAAAAGTTGTAGCGCACGTCGCTGTTCGCACCGTCACTGACGTAGATCGGCTCGTTCACGACCAGCAGCGGCACGCCACTTCCAGCTGCTGCATCGAACGCATCGAACGCCAGCGCGTCGCGCTGCAGGCCCGTCTGCGGCGTGAATTCGCGGAAGTTCACCTCTGCTTCGAGATTGCGCTGCACCGGCTCGTACGTCTGCGGGTAGTGCTGATCAAGGCCACTCGCCGCCCATGCAACGCCGAACCACTGCAATCGAACCAGGTCGGCGATCTCACGACGGCGCCCCCACAGCGTGCGCTCGAGCAGACTCCGCTCCGGCGCTGCGCACGCGCGGTTCACAGCGGCACACGCCTCGACTGGGTTCGCAATCGTAAGCGCATGCGACTGCGCGTCACGTGGAAATGAGCGCAGCGTCACCAGCCAGACGACCATGTCCGGTTCGTAGCGCAGCCCGCGCTGCAGCAGCAGTGCATCCTTCTCGATCGAAAAGTCCGGATAACCAAGGTTATAGAAACGCATGCGCCGGCCGTCTCGCTGCAGGCCGGCCGCGTTCAGCTTCGCCGCCAGCGTCTCATCCGGCCGCCGCAGAAATCCCCACGTCGACGAATCGCCGATGAGTACCACACGAAATTCGTCGGCCGCCTTCGGCGCTGCGATTTCATGCGATGCGAACATCGCATCGAGGTTGCTCAGGCTCAGGTTGTACGCCAGGTCCGGCCGCTCGCCCCACGGCAGCCGCGCACGACCCGGCCAGAATGCGTTGTACAAGCTGGGACCAGCCGGCGTCGGCCCGGCGCCTGCAAGCATGACGATGTTCAGCACCGCGTACGCCGCAAGCGCTTTGAGAAAAATTCGCAGTCGTTCGTTCATGGCAAAAAAAGCAATGCGCGCAGCACATGCAGTGCCGCAGCCGGCGTGCTCAGCGCAAACCACACCCAGCCGAGCGCGACGAAGTGAAAAGTCATGATCGTACCCACCACATTCACTGCGCGCTGCAGCGCCGGATTCTCGGACACGAACGACGAACGCCCACGCGCGAAATCGGCCCAGCGATTGTGCACGAACAAGCCGACCGAATGCCACGCACCCCACAACGCGAAGTTCGTCGTCACCCCATGCCACAGTGCGATGAACATCATCGTGCTCACCTGCCCGAGCAGCACGATCGGTGCTTGCTCCCAGCCGCGCACACGCAGCGCGCGCGTCAGCGGATTAAACCAATATGCCCGAAACCACTGCGACAGCGACATGTGCCAGCTGTTCCAGAACTGCGTCAGGTTCGGCTTGAAATACGGCGCCGCAAAATTTTCCGGCAGACGCACGCCAAGCAATCGTCCAATTCCCAGCGCCATATCGGTGTAGCCGGAAAAGTCCAAATAGATGCGCAGTGCATACGCGTACACCGGCAGCCATGCCCAGCCAGCACGCAGGTGCACCGCATTCGCATCGGACAGCGCGATCAACGCCAGCGTGTCGGCCAGCGCAAATTTCTTGAACGCGCCGATCAGCAGTCTCTCGCCGGCTTCCGCGAGCAGCACAAGATTCGGCGCGTACGGCGCGCGCAGATCTTTCAAAAAACGATCCGGCCGATCGATCGGCCCGGCCGGAAGCGCCGGCGCAAATACCGCATACGTCACGAACTCACGCAGCCGCATCGCTGGCAGCCGACCAAATGCACGATCACGCAGCACGCTCATCAGGCGGAACGCGACATATGAAAATCCGAGCCAGCGCCAGTCGAGCGCGCTCGCCTGCGCCGCCG
The DNA here is from genome assembly GCA_964201495.1 of Chloroflexota bacterium. Lineage (GTDB taxonomy): Bacteria > Chloroflexota > Anaerolineae > J036 > Brachytrichaceae > CANJQH01. The sequence goes on from CAXNFZ010000245.1 coordinate 2,553, forward strand.
ATTGCCCCTGCAGCGAACGCAGCACTGCGCTGATCGCCTCGCTCGTCGGCGCAAATTTCTGCAGCACAAGCAGCGCGATCAGCAGCCCCAGCCCGGCCGCCCAGGCGCGTGGGCCGCGCACTCGCGCCGCCGCCGCACAAATACCGAGCACGAGCACCACAGCGGCCAGCACCGTCGTAATTTCGGGCGGCCGCGTGCGCGTCAGAAGCGTGGACAGTGCCGGCACGTAGCGCAGCGCTGCGATTGCAGCGACGAGTGCAGTCAGAAAAATACCGTCGACGATCGACTCACGCCGTGACGGCGCGTTTTGCGCAGGAAGTGTCCAGGCCCACACCGCGGCCACGAGCGCGACCGACGCCGTCGGCAGCCAGAAATCCAGGTTGCGCACAGCGCTGGCCGGCTGCAACCAGAACAACGCCCCGACGCTCACGGCGAACGCCGCCCAGTTCCGAATCGATGTCAACATCGCGCGCTCAAAACCCCTGGTAAATCCACTGCGGCGACGATTCGGCCGTCAGTACGGTAGCGGCGACGAGCAGAAAAAAAAGCAAAAGCGCGAGCAGGTTCTCGCGCGTCAGGATTCGCTTCACGATGGATGGGCTGGACATGGGCAGCAGATTTTACGCCGCTTGTGGGAGTGCATCCGCAGCGGCGCAGTGAGCGCATCCGCGGTTTGGGGCAGATTTCGACGGCAGATTTTTCTCACGCGAAGCCGCGAAGAACGCGAAGGAAGAAATTTTTCAGGCTTATAGGAATCGCAGAGTGAGCGGTGCACGCAGAATTTCGCGCGGAGACGCGGAGTTGCGGAGAAATTTGGGGAATCGGCCGTCGTTAGATTTGGAACTTTCCGCAACGTCCGCTCACATGCGCGATGTTTCGACGCGGACCTCGATTGCCTGCCAGCGCAGTTGCTTGCGGTGCTCGACCGCCCCTCTCCGCCAGGATTTCGCGCGCCGCATCGAGCCTGACACGGGCGAACAGCAAGCGAAATCGCAGGGGGAGAGGGGACAGGGGTGAGGTTTTCGCGCACAAACATCTTCGCCCCGAACGGCAGATGCACCTGCACAGAGGGTGCATCCGCCGTTGGGGACAAATTTCAACAGATGTAGTTGAGATAGTTTGGAGTCGCCTACTCCTCCACCTCGAACGGAACGCGGTCTAACTGCAGCACGCCGTTCACATACAGCTCGATCTGGTAAGCGCCCGGGGTCAGCACGTAGCCTTCACCGAGATCGGCCGGCACCACCAGCATCGTGGTTCCGGTCGGCTCGCCATCCCATTCGCCGACGTATCGCAGCGCCTGGTTCTCGAAGCCATCCTCGTAGAAACGCACGAGGATGTGCGTACCAACCGCAATCCCGTCCGTCGTCAGCTGCAGAGCAACTGCCTTCTCGTTTTGGTCGATGGCCTTGGCAGCGACGAATTCGCCGTTCTCTCCCAGCGTGCCGAATTCGATCGCGCTCACGGTTCCCTTTGACGTGCCGTCAGTGTCGAACGCAGCGCTCATCGCCTGTGAAACCAGCGCGTGCTTGATGTCGCGCACACCGGCCGCGGTCGCATCGCTCAGCTTCACATTCGTGATCTCGATGCCTTCTTCGCCCTGCGACGCCAACAACACGTCGTTCAACAAATCGGCTGTGACGTCGAGCTCGTTGATGATCATGTCGTCGACGCCGGCGCCGTCCGCGCGCTGTTTTGCGATCGCCGCGGCCGAGGACTCCTGCAGCTTCTTCGCCGTCGCGCTCGCCGCGTCGAGCTGGTCACGCGCCGCCTGAGCGACAAGCAACGCCCCCAGCGCGTCACGGCTCTCCGGCTCGCGGGCCACCCAGCGCTGTGCGCTGGCTTCGGCATCCGCATGTCGGCCAAGCACCATCAGCAGGTAGCTCTCCATCGCGTCGACGCTCGCTGCGTCATACTCGTACTGCCGCGCCGCTGCCAATGACTGCAGCGATTCTTCGTTCCGACCGAGCGTGTACAGCGTCAGGCCGCGCTCGTAATGCGCACTGGCATACGTAGGCAGCTGCTTCAATGCATCGTCGTATCCCTTCAATGCATCTTCCTGCTTGTTCTGATATGCCGCTCCATAGGCAGTTGCGAATGCGTCGATC
>CAXNFZ010000246.1:0-4655 GCA_964201495.1 Chloroflexota bacterium
AAGAACGCGAAGAAGCCTTAATTCTGGCGCCGAAGAATCTTCTGCGAGCCAAGGCGTGGAAAAGTCATAAAGATCGTTTCCCTTTGCGTTCTTCGCGGCTTCGCGTGAGGAAAATCTGCTGTCGAAATTCGCCCCAAACTGTGGATGCACTCCCCGGAGCAGAATGCGCAATGCGTTGTCGGATAATTCGGGGGCGTGGCGCGGTGCGAAACGAAGAACGTAGAGTGAGCAGCTGCGCACGGCATTGAAAATAAGCATGAACAACGATATCGCCGAACAAGCGGAAAAAATCAGACACACCGGCAAGGCGCAGGCGGCGGCATTTCCGGAGGAGCTGGCCGACGAGGCGGTGCACATCCTGCGCGAGACGGCGGCGCAGTTCGAGCGTCCGGCAATTTTGTTTTCCGGAGGAAAAGACTCAATCGTCATCGCGCATCTGGCGGTGCGCGCATTTGCGCCGGCGCGCTCGCCGTTTCCGCTGCTGCACGTCGATACCGGGCACAACTTTCTGGAGACAATCGAATTTCGCGATCGGCTGGTGGCTGAGCTCGGATATCAGTTGATCGTGCGCACGGTGCAGGATTCGATCGATCGTGGTCGGGTGCGTGAGGAGACCGGCAAGTATGCGAGCCGCAACGTGCTGCAGACCGTAACGCTGCTTGATGCGATTGAAGAACAGAAGTTTGATGCATGCATCGGCGGTGCGCGGCGCGACGAGGAAAAAGCGCGCGCGAAGGAACGCGTGTTTTCGGTGCGCAATGAATTTGGCCAGTGGGATGCGCAGCGCCAGCGGCCGGAGCTGTTCGACATGTACAACGGGCGAATCGCGCCCGGCGAGAACGTGCGCATATTTCCGATTTCGAACTGGACCGAACTCGACGTATGGAACTACATTCGCGAGCAGCAGATCGCGCTGCCGTCGATTTACTTTGCGCACGAGCGCGACGTGTTCGACCGAGACGGCCTGATCTGGGCAGACTCGCCGTACATTCATAAGACGCCGGATGAACAGCCGTATCGTGCGGTGGTGCGTTTCCGAACCGTGGGAGACATGACATGCACCGCTGCGGTGCGATCGGATGCGACGGCGCTCGACGATGTGATCGACGAGATTCGCGCCGCGGAAATCTCCGAGCGCGGCGCGCGGATCGACGACAAGCGATCCGAAGCGGCGATGGAAAAGCGCAAGCGGGACGGATATTTTTAGGGGACAGGGACACTGATGGATATATTGCGGATTGCCACGGCCGGGTCGGTTGACGATGGGAAGAGCACGCTGATCGGGCGCCTGCTGTACGACACGCGTTCGGTGCCGAAGGACCGCCTGGAGGCGATCGACGCGGCGAGCAAGCGGCGCGGCGTGGATTTTCTCGATTTGTCGCTGCTGACGGACGGTTTGATCGCTGAGCGTGAGCAGGGCATCACGATCGACGTAGCACACGTGTTTTTCAGCACACCGGGGCGCAAGTACATCATTGCGGACACGCCGGGGCATTTCGAATACACGCGCAACATGGTCACGGGCGCATCGACGGCGGCGGCGTCGGTGATCCTGATCGACGCGCGCAACGGCATCGTCGAGCAGACGGCGCGGCATTACTCCATTGCGTGCATGCTGCGAATTCCGCGCGTGATCGTGTGCGTGAACAAGATGGACCTGGTGGGTTACGAGCAGGCGCGATTTGACGAGATCGTGGCGCAGTTTCACGCGCAGTTCGGCGCGATCCGGCCGGACGTGCAGCACCTTGATTTCCTGCCGGCTTCGTCTCTTTACGGTGAAAATGTGACGCGTCGTTCCTCGCGCATGCCGTGGCATGCCGGGCCGACGCTGCTCGAGATGTTCGAAGTTGCTGAAGCGCATCAGCCGCGGCGTTACGCGGCGCGCATGCAGGTGCAGACCGTAATTCGTCCGCGGACCGAAGCGCTGCACGATTACCGCGGCTATGCCGGGCGCGTGTCGAGCGGCATGTTCGCGGTGGGCGAAGAAATCCAGGTGTTGCCGAACGATCGCCGCACGCGCATCACCGGCATCGAGCGGCTCGGCTGCGCGGTTGAGCGAGCCGAGGCCGGCGACTCAATCACGATGCTGCTGGCCGACGACATTGACATCAGCCGCGGCTGCACGCTGTGTGCGCCGGCGAGTGCGCCGGCCGCGCGGCAAGATCTGCGCGCGCAGATGTGCTGGCTCGATCACAGCGCACTGGAAAACGGCAAGACGTACGTCCTGCAGCACGGCGTGCAGCGCGTGCGTGCGAAGGTGGCGCGCATCGAAAATGTGCTCGACGTGGTCACGCGAGCGGAGACGGCGGATCCGGGGAAGCTGCAGCTCAACGAGATCGGCGCGGTGCAGCTGCGGCTGGCGCAGCCGATTTTCGCCGATGCGTATGCGGATGTGCCGACGAACGGCGCGTTTATTCTGATCGACGAATGGAGCAATACGACGGCGGGTGTGGGGTTCGTGCAGTAGGGTTAGGGTGTAGTGTCAGGTGTTTGCCGTGCTCTGCGGCGCAGACAGAATCTGTCGGATGTGCGTCTGATGTGCGGCGCCCCATTGGGCGAGCTGATCGAGAATCGGCTCGAGGGTGCGGCCGAAGTCGCTGAGCGCATACTCCACCTTCGGCGGCACCTGCGCATAGACCGTGCGGATGATCAAGCCGTCGCGTTCCAGTTCGCGCAACTGCTGAGTCAGCATCTTGGGCGTAACCTCGTCCATGCCGCGCCGGATTTCGGCAAAGCGCTGCACTCCGTACCTGTGCAGCCGCCACAGGATGCGCGGCTTCCACTTGCCGCTGATCAGCTCGAGGCTGGTCTCTACCAGGCATTCGTGAAGTCGGTTCGTTGTTTTCATAGATGCATTTCCGGGGCTCGTTCGTTGAAGCGATAGTCTACTCGGCGTATTCGGCGGGTGCATTCGGGGTGCATCCGCCGTTTGGGGCGAATTTTTGTGCGCGAAAACCTCACCCCTGTCCCCTCTCCACCTGCGATTTCGCTTGCCATTTTCCCGTGTCAGGCTCGATGCAGTGCGCGAAATCTCGGCGGAGAGGGGCGGTCGAGCACCGCATGCGTCTGCACTGATAAGCAATCGAGGTCCGCATCGACGCATCGCGCATGTGAGCGAAAGACGCAGAAGGAGTTCCAATCGAATCACAGCCGACTCCCCAAAAAGCCCGCGTCTCCGCGCGAAATTCCGCGTGCTCCGCACTCTCCGCGATCTCTGTACCCAACTGTGGATGCACCCTGTGCCATTCGGGGTGCATCCGCCGTTTGGGGCGATGCCGTGATTCGCGGAATATCCTTGAGTTTAGTCACTCCTGAATTTCAGCAGCGGGCACGGAGAGAGCGGAGCACACGGAATTCAGACTTCTTCGCATTTTTTGCATTTTTCGCGTTCTTCGCGCCTTCGCGTGAGCCAAATTCTTCAGCGGCAGACAGCAGACATCTTCGCGACGGCGCATACGGAATGAGCGACGGCAGGCGCCTCATGCGCAGCTGCGAAAAGCGCCGATGCACAGTTTCTTTTTGGATACTACGTATTGAAAAAGTGCATACTTCTCTCCATGGATGATTTCCCTATGATGTACCAGTGACGGATGCGACCTGCGGCTGCAAGATTGCGACGCGGCAGGATCGGTTCGAAGAAAATAAATAAGGGAATGCAGAGTTCTGGAGGTGCAAGATGAAAGTAGCTGTACTGGGGGCGCGGAACGTCGGAGGCACGCTGGGTCGGAAGTGGGCGCGGGCGGGACATGAAGTGATGTTCGGCGTGCGGCATACGGACAACCCTGAAGTGCGCAACCTTGCTGCCGAAGTGGGAGCGCAGGTCGGATCCATCGAGGAGGCCATTGCGTTCGGTGATGTGGTCGTCTTTGCCATTCCTGGACGAGTCATGGCAGAGACGATTCGGACACATGGTCAGGCGCTGGCGGGCAAGATCGTCGTGGATACGGCCAACCGGCTGGAAGAGGCGGTGAGCAACAGCGCAGCCGACTTCGTCGCACATGCGCCGGGCGTACGAATCTTCCGGGCGTTCAATAGCATTGCCTGGGAAAATTTCGAAAATCCGCAATTCGGAGATGTGCAGGCCGATCTGTTTTACTGCGGGCCGGACGGCGAGGCGCGGGTGCAGGTGGAGCAGTTGATCAGCGACGTCGGGATGCGGCCGGTGCGCGTGGGGGACGTGGACCAGGTGGAGGTCGTTGACGCCGTGCTGCGGCTGTTTTTCGCTCTGGCGCGCGGACAGAATCGTGGCCGCCAGTTGGCATTCAAGATGCTGACGCGTTAGTCGTTGATTGCCTTCACAGCAGTGCCAGCAGCTTTGGGGTGAAGATGAGAGCGCCGACGACGACCGCAGTGAGAGCAGTGACAAGCACGGCCGCAGCGGCGCAATCCTTGGCGGCGCGCGCGAGCGGATGAATTTCCGGCGACGTTTTGTCAACGACAGCTTCGATGGCCGTGTTGATGAGTTCGGCCTGCCAGACCAGGCCGATGGTGATGGCGATTGCCACCCATTCGCCCAGAGAAGTTGGCAGTACGATGCCGGTGGCGATGACGAGCAGCGTGACTGCGGCGTGTGCGCGCATGTTGCGCTGCGTATTCAGTGCCAGGCGCACGCCGTTGGCAGCGTGACGCAGAGAGTGAAGGAACGAGGGAGAGCG
>CAXNFZ010000247.1:0-4625 GCA_964201495.1 Chloroflexota bacterium
ATTGTTCCCCCCGTTGCCGACGAAGTCTAGTTGTCCGCTGCAGGAAACGCAAAAGGCAAGGGTGCATTCGTCCCTTTTGGGAACTACTCAGGCCTAAATCAGTATTTCCCGCGAAACGCGCTATTCCTTCCCCCGAAGGGGGAAGGAATAGCGCGTTTCGCGTTGGAAAAATGGATGGCCTGAGTAGTTACCCCTTTTGGCGAATGCACCCTTGCCTTTTGCGTTTCCTGCAGCGGACAACTAGACTTCGTCGGCAACGGGGGGAACAATGCGAGACGAATATGTTCGCAGTGCCGTTGCGCATACAGCGGCATTGTGCATCGGCTGCGCGACAGCGTGCGGTTATGCGTCGGAGATTTTTGCGCGGACGACATCTTCGTTGATTGTGGCGGCATGTGGTTTTGTGATCGCAGTGCCGGGGGTGCTGCGCTTCGATGACTGTTTATGGACCGTGCCCACGGGCGCAGATGCAGCGAACTTGCGGCGACGCAGAGACATCGGCATCGCACTCGGGGCGGGCGCCGTGGCATGTGCTGTGCAGACGGCCTCTGGGGACGCACTGCATCGCGCACTGATGGTCTGTCAGGTGCTGGTGATGGCGGTTGCTGCGGTGAACGACTTCGCACGTTTTCGGCTGCCCCTGCCGACGACGCTCTGCGGTGGCCTGCTGGCTGTTGTGGCGGCGCTGCAGCACGCGCTGTGGCCGTGGAACGCGATTTTTGCGCTTGTGGCGGGTGGGGCGCTCGTTTTGGCGTATCGCTGGCTGGCGCGTGCAGATCTGGGCGGCGGCGATGAATTGGCGTTGTGCTGGGTGGCGCTGGCAGATCCGTTCCACGGGCCGGCGGCGATCTGCGCTGGGCAGGCGGTGCTGGCGCTCGTCATAAGGCTCAGCGATCCGCGGCGCGTGGTGCGGCGAGTGCCGATCGGCGGTGCGTGGCTGATGGCAGCGGCATGGCTGCTGCCGTTGCTGTCGACATGGAGTGCCATGTGATGATCGAGGTGCGCGTGGCCGAACGAAGACAAATGGCCCTCGTATGCCGGCTGGAAGCTCGCTGCTTCGGCATCGAGCGCGTGCTGTACGGGCAGTGGCAGCGCGTAGGTGGGCCTGGAGTCGTGACGTGGATCGCATATGTCGATGCTGCAGCGGCAGGTTTTTTGATCTCGTATCTGTATGATATCGACGCGATCAGCTGCCCGTATGTGGCGGTGCTCGGCGTCGTGCCGCAGCATCGGCGCCTCGGCGTGGCTCGTGCACTGCTGCAGACGATGCTGCTGCGACACGGCGCCGCCTGGCTGCATGTGCGTGCATCGAATGCTTCGGCAATCGCGCTGTACGCAGCGATGTGCTTTACCGTTGTCAGGCGTGTGAGTGCGTACTACCGAGACGGTGAGGATGCACTCCTGATGCGCACCGTTGTGCTTCAGGCGCCTGATTGACGGCAACTGCCTGGGTCAGTCTCGATCCCGGGAGATTTCGAATGCATTTCTCACGCGAAGAATGCGAAGAATGCGAAGCGGTCTGAATTCCGTCACCGAAGAAACTTCCTTAAGCGAAGGCATAAAAAATTCATCACAAGCACTTTCCTTCGCGTTCTTCGCGGCTTCGCGTGAGGAAAATCTACTGTCGAAATTCGCCTCAAACTGCGAATGCATACCTCTTGCTTCCCTGTGGTAGCGTCGCGCCATGTCGCAAACATTCGTTCGCTGGCGTGATTGGAGTGATGAGGCGTTCGCCGAAGCGCAGGTGCAGGACAAGCCGATCCTGCTGCACATCGGCGCAGTGTGGTGTCACTGGTGTCATGTGATGGATCGTGGGGTGCCCGGTGATCCGGTGCACACCGGTGTGTATTCGAACCCGAGCCTGGCCGAATACGTCAACGCAAATTTCATACCGATTCGTGTTGACAACGATCAACGGCCGGACATCAACGCGCGCTACAACATGGGCGGCTGGCCGACCACGTGTTTTCTCACGCCGAGTGGTGAAGTGATTTACGGTGCGACGTACCTTGCGCCTTCGCAGATGCGCAGTCTGATGCCGCAGGTCGTGGATGTCTGGGCATCACGGCGCGACGAATTGCTGCAGCGCATGGATGAGGCGAAGACCGAAACCGTCGCAGCGGGACAGGCAGGGCATGATTCATCACTGCCCGCCAACGCGGTGCAGGATGTGGCGAATTCGATCATTCGAAATTTCGATCCGAAGAACGGCGGTCTCGGGGCGAACCAGAAATTTCCGATGAGCGATGCGTGGCAGCTGCTGCTCACGCTGGCAGCCGATGCGAATGAAGGACGCCTGCGCCAAATGGTGGAACAGACGTTCGTTGCGATGGGCACGCGTGGGATGTACGACCGCGTAGCCGGCGGCTGGTTCCGCTATTCGACGACGCCGGACTGGAGCGTGCCGCACTTCGAAAAGATGCTCGAAGATCATGCGCGCCTGCTGCCGCCGTATCTCGGCGCGATTGGTCTGGCAGACGATGAAGATGTGCGCACGACGCTGACTGCTGTGGTGAATGCGTCGCTCGAATACCTGATGGGCACACTGCTGCACGACGCCGATGGCGTCGCGTATTTCTTCGGCAGTCAGGACGCCGACGAGCACTACTACACGTTGTCGAAGCTCGAACGCGCGGAGCTCGAAGCGCCTTATATCGATCGCCGGTTATATGCCGACTGGAACGCGCTGATGGTCTCTGCCCTGCTGCAGGCGGCTGCAGTGCTCGAGCGCCCTGAACTCGCAGCGCTGGCCGGGCGCGTCTGGCGCACGCTGCAGGCGTTGTGCGTCGATGCAGACGGATGCGTCACGCATTCGATCGAGTTCGTCGATGGACAGCCGCGTGCACAGGCGCTGCGCGGGCAGCTCGGCGATCATGCGGCACTTGCGCGCGCGGCGCTCGACCTTGCGCAGCACGACAGCGCAAACTATGCAGTGCATATGTCCGCTGCGCGTGTGTTGATCGAATACGCCGACCACACGCTCGCATCGCCCGACGGAAGTTTCTTTGATTCGCCGGATACTGGCACGAAGCATGGCCTGCTGCGCGTGCGCCTGCGGCCGATCTTCGACAACTGTGCGATGGCCGAGGCGCTGCTGACATACGATGCGCTGAATGGTGCCGGTGCATCGCGCGCGTCACGTGTGCTTGCTGCGTTCGCTGACGAATATGCGCGCTACCGTGAGCACGGCGCCCCGTATGCGCTGGCGTTGTGGAAGGCGATGCGCGAGCCGATCGAGATCATCGTGGTTGGTGCGGAAGCGGAAGCGGCGCCGTTCGTGCATACGGCATTCCGAAAATTCGCGCCGTGGCGTCTGGTGCGCGTGCTCGATCCGCAGCGCGATGCAGCTGAAATCGCCAGGCGCGGTTATCCGATTGCGCAGTTGCCGGCTGCGTTCGTGTGCAAAGGTACGACGTGCAGCGCGCCGATTTTCAATGCCGGAGATCTGTAGGGGCGAGGCCAGGGCGACACAAGCGTCGCCCCTACGGTCGACGTCCTACCCACACGGTGACGTCGGCGCGCGGCGTGCGTACGCGATGCGACTCGAAGCGCATGCCTGCTGCTGCAAAGGCTGCACCGACGCGCGCTTCGACTGCGGCGTGCGTCGAGGTTCCGCCGGTGATCCGGTGTGCGGCGGCGATGAACCGTGAGAGCGGATCGCGGCTGCGCATTACGGCGTACGGCACGACGACATAGGCGCCGCCTGTCCGCAGTACGCGCGCGACGTCACGCAGCGCATGCGCCTGGAAGACGAAGCTCGCTGGGAACGTGCAGACGACGGCGGCGAAAGTCGCATTCATGAATGGCAGCGCAAGTGCATCGGCGCGCGTGAGCGCAGCGCTCGTTCCGCAGCGCGCGCGCGTGAGCCGTCCCATTTGTGGTGAGCGATCGATGCCGACGGCATGCACGCCCTGTTCACGCAGTCGTGCGTGCAGGTGGCCGGGGCCGTGGGCAATTTCGAGCAGCGGTGCATATTTAGCGACGACGTCATTCGGGAGAAATTCGAGGGCTGCTGCGCCCCAGACTTTCCATTCACCGAGCGACGCGGCTGCAGCGACTGCGTCGTATGTCCACGCGAAGGTCGTGTAAAGACGATCGAAGCAGAACTGGACGAGGCGGCGTATAAATGCATCATTCATGAAGACGTTGCATACGAATATATCGCTGAAGGGCAGGCAGCGTTCGAAACGAATGTATCCGCAGTTTGGAGCGAATTTCGACAGCAGATTTTTCTCACGCCAGGCGGCGAAGAACGCGAAAGAAAAAGCTCTTTATGGCTTTTCTGCGCCTTCGTTTGAGGAAGTTTTTTCGGTGATGGAATTCAGACTTTTTCGCATTTTTTGCATTCTTCGCGTTCTTCGCGGCTTCGCGTGAGAAATGCATTCACCCCAAACGGCGGATGCACCCTTTGAAACGGGAGTGGCTGTATCCGCGTGGAAAGAAACCTGCGAAACATCGACTGATGCCTGAGGAGTTACTCGCGTCTTTAGAAGGGTGAGGTAACTACTCAGGCCATCCATTTTCCAACGCGAAACGCGCTATTCCTTCCCCCGAAGGGGGAAGGAATAGCGCGGTTCGCGGGACATATTGATTTGGGCCTGAGTAGTTACAGGGTGAGTGTCTGG
>CAXNFZ010000248.1:0-4622 GCA_964201495.1 Chloroflexota bacterium
CATATGGCGGACAGTGTGCAGAGATTCTGACGCGCTGCAAGATTCTGAATGTGATGACACTGGCGGCAAGCCAGCCAAACTATCGAATCCCATAAAACGCGGTTTCAGACGGGCGGATTCTGCTCAACTCTGGAGTTGTGCAACAACGCTACTATCACGACCCACTATCACTACCCACTATCACTACCCACTACCACTACCCACTACCACTACCCACTATCACTACCCACTATCACTACCCACTATCACTACCCATCAAAACCTCGTGGGCACTCAGACCTGCTGAGAATCAGCCTTGTGGCAAATGCGAACGGCAACTGGTCTGCTTGACAATATAACTTGTTGGACTTTTAATTCGGCCTACATATGTCATCACCACGAATTGTGATCGTTGGAGCAGGCGGGTATGTATTTCCGTTGAGACTTTCGATCGACATCCTGTCGTTTCCTGAATTGCAATCTGCGAACCTGGTGTTGTACGACATCAGCGAAGAGAACCTCAAGAAAACATACGAGCGTGTGAAGACCGTAGTTGGGGCGAACAAGCTGCCGGCGAAAGTTGAGATGACGACGCAGCGGCGCAAGGCGCTGAAGGGTGCGGACTATGTGATTGTGGCCTTTCAGGTGGGTGGTGTCGAGGCATATGCGCACGACGTAGAAATTCCACGCAAGTATGGGCTGGATCAGTGCGTAGGCGACACACTCGGGCCGGGCGGTGTGTTTCGCGGCCTGCGCAGCATTGGTGCGCTGAAGGATATTGCGCGGGACATGAGCGACGTATGCCCGGATGCGCTGATGCTGCAGTATGCGAACCCGATGGCGATGAACTGCTGGGCGACGAGTCAGCTCGGCATCAAGACCGTGGGGTTGTGCCACAGCGTGCAGGGCACGAGCGCGATGCTGATCAAGCGCGCTGGTTACGAACGTGAGGACGTCAACTTCAAGTGTGGCGGCATCAACCACCAGGCGTGGTTTACGCGCTTTGAAGACAAAGACGGCAACAATATTTATCCGGCGATTCGGGAGGCGATGCTGACGCAGAATCCGTCGCCGTTGTCGGGTGAGCCGGGCGCGAAGGCCGACAAGAGCAAATTTGTGCAGACGGGCATGGATCACGACGTGCACGACGAGATCTATTACTACGAGCGCGTGCGCACCGAAATCATGCGCACATTCGGGTATTTCCACACCGAGAGCAGCCACCACGGCAGCGAGTACACGCCGTGGTTCCGCAAGAATGCCAAGACGATCGGTGCATATATTCGCAAGCGCTGGGACTACTTCAAGATCAGCAGCGGCCGGCAGACGCCGGAGCAGCAGCAGCATCTGGAAGAGATGATCAGCGGGCCGCTGAAGCGGAGCGAAGAGTACGGTTCGCTGATTATTCACAGCATGGAGACCGACGATAAGCGCGTGATCTACGGCAACGTGCCGAACGACGGCATGCCGGGCGCGAAGGGGGCGATGGCGATCAGCAATCTGCCGGCCAACGCGCTGGTCGAAGTGGCGTGCCTCGTGGACCGCAACGGGATTCAGCCCACGCTGCATGGCGCACTGCCGCCGCAGTGTGCGGCGATTAACCGCACGAATATCAATGTGCAGGAGCTGGCGGTGCTGGGCGCGCTGACCGGTGATCGTGATGCGGTGCATCACGCGATCGCGATGGATCCGCTGACTGGCGCGCTGCTGACGCTGCCGCAGATTCGGTCGATGGTGGATGAAATGTTTGCGGCGGAAGCCCAGTGGCTGCCGCAGTTTGCGTAGAACAAAACAGCCGAATATTTTTTGGAATTCCTCGAGTTGCGTTGTGGTCTGGCCATCGCGTACAAGGGTGGCTGAATCGTGACGTAGTTCAGGGGATGTTGCGAAAAAAGCACAAACAGTCTTTTTAAATACTTCGGTTGTTTTGAGGAGAAGCAAGTCCGATTTTTGGAGTTCTGGCATGCCAACACGCGCATGTGAGGCGGCATACTCGAACAGGAAAGTGCGACTGCGAGCGACGCAGGCGAAAGCCGAACGTGTGAGACACAGGAAGCGCATGATGACTCAAACAGCGACGACGGGCGTGGCGGCGGCAAACAGTAGTCAGTCTCCTATATTGGAGATTCGTGATCTCAAGACGTACTATTTTCTGGAACGCGCCACGGTGCGTGCGCTGGATGGCGTCAATCTCAAGCTGGAAGAAGGGACGACGCTCGGCCTGGTAGGGGAGAGCGGCTGCGGCAAGAGTCAGATGGCGATGTCGGTGATGCGGCTGCTGCCATCGCCGCCCGGCAAGATCGTGAACGGCGAAATCCTGCTGCGCCGGCGCGACGGCACAACTGTGGACATTGCCAGGCTCGATGCGCGCGGAGCGGCGATGCGCAGCATTCGCGGCGGTGAAATTGCGATTGTGTTCCAGGAGCCGATGACGTCACTGAATCCATTGCGCACGATCGGCGACCAGATTGCCGAGGCTGTGCAGGTGCATCAGCCAGGTTCGCGCAAAGATGCGCTCGACCGGGCGCTGGAGATGCTGACGCGCGTGCAGATGAGTGCGCCGAAGCAGCGGCTGCGGGAATATCCGCATCAGTTGAGCGGCGGTATGCGGCAGCGCGCCATGATCGCGCTGGCGCTGTCGTGTAACCCGTCGATCCTGATCGCGGACGAGCCGACGACGGCGCTGGACGTGACTGTGCAGGCGCAGATTCTGGATTTGATGCGCGACCTGCAGCGCGATTTCAATTCGTCGATCATTCTGATCACGCACAACCTGGGCGTGGTTTCGCAGATGACGAAAAAAGTGGCGGTGATGTATCTGGGCCGCATCGTCGAGCTCGCGACGACGTCGGAGCTTTTTCACCATCCGCTGCATCCGTATACCGAAGGTCTGTTGAATTCGGTGCCGGTGCTCGGCCGAAAGGGCAAGCAGATCCTGATGCCGATCAAGGGCATGGTGCCGTCGCCGACGGAGCAAATTCGCGGCTGCCCGTTCGCCGACCGGTGCCCGCATGTGATGGCCAAGTGTCGCGAGGAGCGGCCGGAGTTGAAGGAATACCAGTCGGGGCACTATGCGGCCTGCTGGCTGCACGAGCAGTAGAGCGTCGGAAGATAAATCGAAAGTTTTCCTACACCATCCCCGAATGGCGCGATCCGGTCAGACTGCTGGCAGGAAAAAGGATGGCGGCATTCGGGGGCTGTGTAGGCCCGCGCCTGGGCAGTTACCCGGGCAGTTACTCAAAAGGATTCCAGGAGGATCATAAGAGACATGAACACTAAACTGACACGCCGAGACATGCTGCGACTGTCGGCCATCGGCGGCGCGGGCGCGCTGCTGGCGGCCTGCGGCGCTGCGCCGACCGCTGCGCCGGCCCCCGCTGCTGCAGAGCCGACGAAGGCTCCCGAAGCTGTCGAGCCGACGAAGGCTCCGGAAATGGCTGCTCCCGCTGCGATCAAAGCCCCCATCTCGTTCCCGGATGCGCCTGTGATCGACCTGGGCGGCGCCACGGCTCAGAAGCTGCCGATCAGCCAGATCGTGGGCTACAAGGCGATGGATGCCTACAGTGAGCCCGAGTGGATCACCAGGGTCGTCGCCGACGGCAAGCTGCCAGCAATAAAGGACCGCCTCCCCAAGGAACCGCAGGTGTACTTGAGCGGCGCCATGAAAGATGGCCCGGGTGAGTACGGCGACCTGTGGCGCGCGTTCTCTGCCTGCCCGACGGCCGGCTGGAACCGCATGGCTGGCGTGAGTGCCGGCTGGTTCGGCATCGAGTCCTACTCGCTGCAGTACTCGTCGCTGGTCAAAATTGGCCCGCTCTTCCGCGCGGACCAGGACATCGAACCCTTCCCGCACCTCGCCAAGAGCTGGGAATGGAGTGAGGATGGCATGTCGCTGACGATGAAGCTGATCGAAGGCGCCAAGTGGTCGGATGGTCAGCCCTTCACGGCCGACGACGTGGTCTTCACGTGGGAAGGTTACGTGATGGACCCGGGCGTCAACTCGATGCGCACGCTCGAGTCGTTTAAGTATGGCGAGAAGGACGCGATGCTCGAGAAGGTCGATGATTACACGATCAAGTTCACGTTCGGCGTGCAGAAGCCGCTCGGCGTGTACAACGACCTGAGCGAAGCTGGCTTCATTATTTCTCCGGCGCACGCGCTGAAGGAATTTCATCCGAAGTTCAGCTCGAAGGATCCGAAGCCGAGCTATAAGGACTTCGAGAACGCCCTGCCGCCGGACAAGCTGCCGGTGCCGACGATGGGCCCGTGGGTCCCGACCGAGTACAAGACCGACGAGCTGCTGATCATGCGCCGCAACCCGTACTACTGGAAGGTGGACGAGAAGGGCCAGCAGCTGCCGTACTTCGATGAAGTGCAGTACAAGAAGGGTCCGAGCGGCATTGGCCGCGACCTGTGCACGATGGCCGGCGACTGCGACCACACGAACCTGGAGAACCCGAGCTCGTACGTCAATACGATGACGAAGGCGCAGGAAGCGGATGCCAAGTTCTCGGTGAACTGGGGCCCCGAGCTGCTGGGCTACGGCATCGAGTTCAACTTTGCCGAGGAGCTCGGCACGAAGGACGACCGCGATAAGGCCGTTCGCCAGCTGTCGCGCACTGCGAAGTTCCGCAAGGCGCTGT
>CAXNFZ010000249.1:0-4595 GCA_964201495.1 Chloroflexota bacterium
CGTAGTTAGGGGTGAAAATATTTGGGCGCGAAATCCTGGTGGAGAGGGGCGGTCGAGCCCCGCAAGCGTGTGCGCTGACAAGCAATCGCCGTGTGCGTCGACGAGTTTCCGCTCTCTCTGTCGAAATTTGCCTCAAACGGCGGATGCGCCCATGCGTCAGTGTATACTCCTGCCGTTTCCTCAATCCCATGCCCATGTTCGACGGACTCAGCGACAAGCTCCAAGCCATTTTCGACCGCCTCGGCAAGCGCGGCTTTCTGACGGAAAAAGACGTCGATGAAGCGCTGCGAGAGGTGCGACTGGCGCTGCTCGAAGCCGACGTGAACTTCAAGGTCGTCAAAGATTTTCTGGGGCGAGTGCGCGAGCGGGCGGTAGGAGCGGAAGTGCACAAGAGCCTGTCACCGGGACAGGCAGTGATCAAGATCGTGCACGAGGAGCTGTTGAGCACGCTGGGGGAAGGCGGACACCTGGATTTGGGTGGAGCGCCGCCGCACGTGATCATGCTGGTGGGGCTGCAGGGCAGCGGCAAGACGAGCACGGCGGCGA
Organism: Chloroflexota bacterium; assembly: GCA_964201495.1. Taxonomy (GTDB): domain Bacteria; phylum Chloroflexota; class Anaerolineae; order J036; family Brachytrichaceae; genus CANJQH01. The sequence continues at coordinate 547 of CAXNFZ010000249.1, forward strand.
AGCTGGCGCTGCGCCTGCGCAGCGCCGGGCGACGTCCGTTGCTGGTGGCGGCGGATACTTATCGACCGGCGGCGATTGCGCAGCTCGAACAGCTGGGCAAGCAGCTGAGCATCCCGGTGTATTCCGAAGGGGACAAAGTGTCTCCTCCGGATATTTGCGCGCATGCGCTGGTCAAGGCCGTGGCGGGAGCGCATGATGTGGTGATCCTCGACACAGCTGGTCGGCTGCAGATCGACGACGCCATGATGCGTGAGGTCGAGGAAGTGAAGGCGCGTACGAAGCCGCAGGAAGTGCTGCTGGTGGCGGATGCAATGACCGGACAGGAAGCGGTGAACATCGCCGACGCATTCAACAAGCGCGTAAATCTGACTGGGCTGATCCTCACGAAGGTCGACGGTGATGCGCGCGGCGGCGCGGCAATTTCAATGCGCTCGGTGACGGGCGTGCCAATTAAGTTTCTGGCGGCGGGCGAGAAGCCTGATGCGTTTGAGCAGTTCCACCCGGACCGGCTGGCATCGCGCATCCTCGGCATGGGCGACGTACTGACGCTGATTGAGAAGGCGCAGGCGCAGTTCGACGAGGTCGAGGCGATCAAGGCGGCTGAAAAAATGCTCAGCGCGCGCTTCGATCTGGAAGATTTTCTCGGACAGATGCGCCAGATTCGCAAGATGGGTTCTTTGGGTGACCTGCTGGGGATGATCCCTGGTATGAAAGATGCCATGAAGGGAGTGTCGCCTGAGTCGACCGAGCGCCAGTTCAAGCGCGTCGAGGCGATGATCTGCTCGATGACGCGAAATGAGCGCCATCATCCGGATTTGTTGAATGCCTCGCGCAAGCGGCGCGTGGCGGCGGGCAGCGGGACGACGGTTCAGGAGCTGAATCAGATGCTGAAGCAGTTTCGCGACGCCCAGGAAATGATGAAGAAGTTGTCAAACAACCCGCGAATGCGTATGATGGGCGGGTTGATGCGCGGTAGAAGGTGATTAGGGTCGGGAGCATTGGGAGGCGTCCTTTCCGCCTGACTCTCAGCCCGTGTGCCACACTAGTCCCAAAGTACCGAAAAAACGCGTGACGAATCTGCATTCATCGCGGCAAACCCTGCGAGCAGGTGCTCAGGCTTCCGAAATCGGATGTTGGAGCACAGCTTTCTGGGATGCTGCGTGATGTTGAGTTGTTACAAACATAGATCATCCCGCCGACATGCGGGATACAGGGAGAAAAATGGTTCGAATCCGACTTCGCCGAATGGGCAGCAAGCGCCAGCCCACGTATCGCATCGTGGTTGCTGACAAGGAATCGCCGCGCGACGGTGCATTCATTCAGATCGTGGGGACCTACAACCCGCGCACTGAGCCCGAGAGCTACAAGATCGAAGAGCAGCCTGCGCTCCACTGGCTGCGCGTCGGTGCACAGCCGAGCGAGGCAGTCGAGCGACTGCTGAAGAAGAACGGCACGCTGGAGCGCTTCGAGCGCCTGAAGAAGGGTGAGGATGTCGCAGCGCTGGTGGCCGAAGCCGCTGTCGCTGAGGCGGCGCGCCCGGCAATCAGCCCGCGCACGAAGATCGGCCGCAAGCCTGCTCCGAAGGCGCCCAAGGCCGAATAGTGGGGCGTTCGGGATCGCCTGGCGATCCTTGAACGGATCGGCAGCACGCCGCATCCCCACACTATTCTGCGCTTTTGCAACGAACCAGGTCATCGGTGGTTCACCGTCGAATCGCTGCATTTCCGCCGCCCGCATGGCGTCGGGGGTGCTGGTGAGATGGGCGGAGACTCCGGCGATGGCACTGGTCGTTGCCAAAGTTTGATGCCGGGCAATTGCGATTGTCCGAGCATGAGAGAAGCGAATTACACGAGCGCATAGCAGAAGCGCTTCGACGAAACGCAATAAGGAAACGCAATAAGGAAACGCAATGAGGGAATTGATCGAATACATCGCCCGTGGTCTGGTGGACAGCCCGGATGCGGTGGTGGTCGAAGAACGTCGGGACGGCGGAACGACTTACCTGCATTTGCAGGTGGCCGACGGCGAACTTGGGCGCGTGATCGGACGCGATGGCAAACTTGCGAACGCGATGCGTGTCCTGCTGCGGATCGGAAACCGCCGTGGCCGCCGCGTGATGCTCGATATCGGTGACTAAACCTACCCGAATCACGATCGGCCGCATCACGCGCCCCCACGGCATTCTGGGTGAGGTGAAGGTGCAGCTGCAGGCCGAATACGAAGGTGCATTCGACGCAAAGGATGTTCAGCGCGTGTATCTCGGCGGTGCTGCTGCCGCGACGCTCGTGCGCGGCGCTCGTTTTCACCAGGATGCCCTGTTGTTGAAGCTTGACGGCGTCGTCGACCGCAACGCGGCCGAGGCGCTGCGCAGCGTCATCGTGCACGTCGATCGCGTTGATCTGCCGCAGTTGCCCGAAGGTGAGTTCTATGCGTCCGACCTGGTCGGTATGCTGGTGGTCGACATGGCCGGCAACGAACTGGGCCGATTGTTTGAAGTGCTTGCGACGGGCAGCAACGACGTATTCGTCGTCACTCGTCCGCAGGGCGATTTGCTCCTGCCAGTGATCGAGAGCTGCGTGAAGGACATCGATCCGCAGGCTCGGCGAATCAGCGTGGTGATTCCGGACGGGCTGGAGTAGCCTTGGGCGTCGCTCGCGCTGGTGGCCTTCATCAGCTTCTATTTGAAGTACATTTTTGAAGCGCATCGAGTGCGTTGCGGCTGTGCGGAAGCGTGAAATTTTCCGAGAAGATTTTTTTCGGCGCATGAGCCTGACGCTTTCTGACAGTCAGCTGCATTTTTGTGCTGCTGGGCGTATTTTCCCCTATTCTGAGCCGATATGTCGGCTCCCACACTTCCGTGGTTCCTCGTCTTTGCGCGCATTCGCGGCGTCGGACCGGTACGTCTGCGTAAACTCACCAAATTTTTCGGCAGCCTGGAGACGGCCTGGCGAGCGGATGCGTTCGACCTCGTGCGGGCGGGAATGGACGAAAAGTCTGTTGGCGCGATCATGGTGGCGCAGCGTGATCTCGATCCGGAGCGCGAGCTGGCGGGCGTCCGCGCGGCTGGTTTGCAGGCATTATGCTGGGACGACGACGAGTATCCAGCGTTGCTGAGGCATTTGCACGACCCGCCGCCGGTGCTGTTTGTGCGGGGCGCGCTGGGGCTGGCAGATTGCGCGGCGGTAGCCATCGTCGGAACGCGCAAGGCGACGTCGTATGGGCGGGATGTGGCGACGATGCTGGCTGGAGATCTTGCGCGGCGTGGGGTGACTGTGGTGAGCGGCCTGGCGCGCGGCATCGACGCGATCGCCCATGAGGCGGCGTTGGCGGCGGGGGGGCGCACCGTGGCGGTGCTGGGCTGCGGGGCGGAGCAGGTGTATCCGCCGCAGCACGCGGACCTGGCTGCGCGCATCGCAGCGAACGGTGCGATCGTCAGCGACTACCCCGTTGGCGCTCCCCCGGAACCGGCAAATTTTCCGCCGCGCAACCGCATCATCAGTGGCCTGAGCCTCGGCACTGCGGTGATCGAAGCGGATGTGCGCAGCGGAGCGTTGATTACGGCTGAATTTGCGGTCGAACAGGGCCGTGATGTGTTTGCTGTGCCGGGTAATATTTTCAGCCCCACCAGCCGAGGCACGAATCGACTGCTGGCGAATGGAGCAATTCCTTTTCTGGATACGACGAGCATGTTGGAGCATCTGAATCTGCAGCATTCCGGAGCGAGGCACACGTCTGATCCTGAGGCGCCAGTGGTGATTGATGAGCCGATCGGAAGTGCGGCGCAGTCGTTGCTGCTGCGCATGACGCACGAGCCGACGCCGATTGATGATCTGGTGCGCGAGATGGGGCTGCCGGCGGACCAGGTGAGTGCGCTGCTTGTTCTGCTCGAGCTGCGCGGCGCAGTGAGACAGTCCGGCATCAACCGGTATGCATTGACAGGGAGGCGAACTTCATAAGCGGACAGAGCACGCAGAGGGCAGCGGAGCATGCGGGACTTCACGCAGAGATGCGGAGGTGCGGAGGTGCGGAGGGTGCGGAGGGTGCGGAGG
>CAXNFZ010000250.1:0-4563 GCA_964201495.1 Chloroflexota bacterium
GTTACTATGAATCTTCGTATTATTCTTTCGCTCCTGCTACCTGCATTTTCTCTGGCAGCATGTATGCGTGCTTCTTCAGCTGCGCTTCCTCCACCTCCTGCAGATGCATTTGCAGCGGCGACAGAAACGGCGATTCCGATTATTCCAGCGACAATTACGACAATTGCGACAATTACGTCTCCTCCAGCTCCGAGCGCAGTCGCGACGGCGCCATCACGCAGTGTTCAGATGCTTGGTTACCGCGTGGTGATGAGCTATCCGCATGACGCCGATGCGTTTACGCAGGGGCTTGTCTATACAGGTGAGAGATTGTTCGAAAGCACCGGCCTGCGCGGTCGTTCCAGCCTGCGTGAAGTGGAGTTGCGCACAGGGAACGTGATGCGTCGAACGGATGTGCCGGCGCCGATTTTTGCCGAGGGCCTGGCGGTGGTCGGTGACGAACTGATTCAGATTTCATGGCAGGAAGCAACTGCAATTCGCTTCGATCGCGACTCGTTTGTCGAACGCGGTCGTTGGACCTACGCAGGCGAAGGATGGGGGCTGACGTACGACGGTACACGCTTGATCATGAGCGATGGGTCTGCGCAAATTTCCTTCCGTGATCCACGCACATTTGAAAAAATCGGTGAAATTACTGTGACCGTGGAAGGCAATCCTGTAGTACGCATCAACGAACTGGAATGGATCGATGGAATGATTTGGGCGAACGTCTGGCAGACGGACTTGATTTTGCGCATCGATCCATTAGACGGTGTGGTTACTGGCGTCCTTGATTTGACTGGCTTGCTTCCTGCTGACCTGCGGGGTGACGCCGATGTGCTTAATGGAATTGCATGGAATCCTGCGAATAATCATATGCTCGTCACTGGCAAGCTGTGGCCGCGCCTGTTTGAGATCGAAGTGCAGGAGATGCAAGTGAAATAAAAATTTCGGTAACTACTCAGGCCTAAATCAATATTTCCCGCGAAACGCGCTATTTCTTCCCCCTTCGGGGGAAGGAATAGCGCGTTTCGCGTTGGAAAAATGGATGGCCTGAATAGTTACAAATTTCGTGAGCCTGCGAACGTGGACTACAACATATATCCGCGTGCAAGAGTGACGTATGCGTCGATTTGGGCTGTTCGCGCTGCATCGCTCCATCCGAGCTCTTCGGCCATTACTGCGCCGATCAGAGGTGCGACTTCGATGCTGGCACGAGCATCGAGAAGAAGCGCTCGTGTGCGGCGTGCAAGAACATCCTCGATTGTGCGCGCCATTTCATATCGAACTGCCCAGATCGTTTCGCCGAGCAAGTACGGCAATTGCGCATGCATCGGACGATTCCATTCGGGGCGTTCAGCGCACAGCATCTGCACTGCGCCAGCATCGGAACCGTAGACGCGCCACGGATCCTGCTGTTGCGCAGTCGTCGCGCCGTGCAGCGGCAGGTGTTTGGTGGCGCTCGGTTGCAACGGCAGCCCGCCTGTAGCTGCAGCACGATTGACCACATCGGCGGCCATGTGCCGATACGTCGTCCATTTGCCGCCTGTGACCGTCACCAGGCCGGATTTGCTGATCAGGATGGTGTGATCACGCGACAATGACTTTGTATTCGCGCCATCGCCGACTTTCACCAGCGGACGCAGACCGGCGAAGATGCTGCGCACATCGGCGGCAGTCACGGGTTTATTGAGATAACGCGACGCATGGGAGAGCAGAAACTCCACCTCACCTGCCAGAGCGCGTGGCTCTGTGTCCGCGGCCGAAACTGGCGTATCGGTGGTGCCGACAACGACGCGATCGTGCCATGGAACTGCGAACAGCACGCGTCCGTCGTCTGTTTTAGGAATCATGATGGCGTGATCCCCTGGTAGAAATTCTCGACCAAGCACAATATGCACGCCCTGGCTAGGCGCTACGATCGGCTTCACAGACGGGTCATCAGCACGGCGAAGTTCGTCGACAAAAACGCCTGTGGCGTTAATGACAACTTTTGCGGAGACATGATGCACAGTGCCTGATTCGCCGTCGATAAATTCAGCGCCGGTTACTCTTCCGTTTTCGTGCCGAAGCTTCGTCACGCGTGCATAGTTCATGGTGCATGCGCCGTGATCGACTGCAGTGCGCAGCAATGAGACTGACAGACGCGCATCGTCAAACTGGCCGTCGAAGTAGACAACGCCGCCATTGAGTCCGTTGCCATTGATAGTTGGCGTGAGTCGCAGCATTTCCTTTCGGCTGATCAGGCGCGAAAACCCGAAGCCGAGGCGACCGGCAAGAATGCTGTACAGCAGCAAACCTGCGCCATAAAACGGTTGATCGTACCAATGGTAGGACGGCACGACCAGCGGCAGGACTGCACAAAGGTGTGGAGCATTCTTCTGCAGCAGCCCACGTTCACGCAGCGCTTCGAAGACCAGCGAGAGATTGCCCTGCGCCAGGTAGCGAACACCACCATGCACAAGTTTGGTGCTGCGGCTGGAGGTTCCTTTGGCAAAATCAATGGATTCCAGCAGCAGAGTCCGATATCCACGACTCGCAGCATCGACGGCAGCACCAAGACCAGTTGCTCCACCTCCCACGATGAGCACGTCAAACTCAGGTTGTTTGATAATTGTGTCCAACATGTGGTTGCGGGAAATGGGCGTAGATGCATTCATGTCCAACGGAGTATGCCACGCTACGGCGGAGGCATGTCAGCCGAACGACAACTTCATATCAGGCAACTGTAAATTTTTGGTGTTAAAAACTTTCCTGGTCTGCACTGCACCACGTAGATATGCTTTTGAGCACGACACAGGAGACAGGACAGCAGCGTTCGGACCAGAACAGAATTGGCGTAACAACACAACTCAAGTCAGTCGCTTTGCTACGGGAAGCGCTGATTTGGACCTGAGCAGTTACGAATGGGCAGAAAAAGATAACGAGAGGCAGAAAAGGAGTAAAAATGAACCGCAATCGGATTTGGTTCTTTGTGATTCTTGCTGCGACGGTTTTAATCGTCGGCGCGATTCTGACGGTGCGCAGCGTCGCCGATTTGGTTTCGCGTGGTGATTCGACGGTGTCGAAGCCTGCTGATGCGGTCGAAATCGAGCTGATTTATGCACCGGAAGAAGAGTTGTACATTACCCAGTCCATCACTGATTTCAATCGCAGTATGGCAAATGGGGTTGATCCGGTCACCGGAAAAGATTTGCCGCGTGGTGAGAAGCCTGTCTGGGTAGTCGGGCGCAGCGCCAGCTCGGGCATAGCAGCGCAGGGCATCATCAATGCGCTGATTGCGCCGAACAACAGCAATGTAGTTCGGCCTACGATCTTTTCTCCCAGTGTGCGGCATTGGCTGGCACTGGTAAATTTTCAGACGAGTCAGTCGGTGTTCGATGTGGACGGTGCTCCTGCTACGGCGCGCGCTCCTGTAGTGATCGCCATCTGGGAATCACGCTTGAACGCGCTCAAGGCCAAGCATGGCGCCGAAATTGGCTGGCAGGAGCTTTTCGCTGTATTCAACGCTCCGAATGGCTGGAATGACTATGGCTTGAGCGGGCGCCAGTCCGTTTATTACGGGCATACTGATCCACTCGTGTCCTCGACTGCGCTGTCAACGCTGATTTCTGAGTTCTACGCAGGATCGGTCTATGGAGCCAACGGGAAGCCCGGTGAGCCGCTGAGCATTGACAGCGTAAATGATCCGCTGGTTCAGGATGAAGTGCGCAGTATTGAGGGCCTGATTAAGCACTATTCAGCACGCACGACGGAATTCAAGGAATACATCGCGCAGGGGCCGGACTATCTGGACTTCGTGGCGCTCGAAGAAAACGATCTGATCTACATCAATCAGGGTAAGACGCAGTACAAACCACCGGAAAAGCTTGTGGCGCTTTATCCGAAGGAAGGCACTTTCTGGCATGATCATCCGTTTGCCGTGCCAAACGCAAGCTGGGTGTCGGACGTTCAGCGGGCGGGTGCGGTGAAGTTTACTGAATATGTATTGTCAGAAGAAGTGCAAAAACGCGTTCTGGAGAATGGCTTTCGCCCCGTGAATCCCGCGGTGCCGCTGGGCTATCCCATTAGTGTCGAGCTGGGCGTGGATCCGCGGGAGCCGCGCATTCTTCCAGTCCCAGCCCCTGCAGTGATCGCAGCTGTCCAGCAGTCATGGCAGCTTGTGAAAAAGCAGGCTGACATTTTGTTGCTGGTGGATACGTCGGGATCGATGCGCAGCGACGACAAAATCGGGCGTGCGCGTGATGCTATCGTATCTTTTCTTGAGGATCAGGCGGCGACAAATAATATCGGTCTGGTGCGTTTCAGCGGTGACGTCCAAACACTGGTGCCGCTTGCGAGCTTTGAAACAAATCGGACTGAGGTTTTGAGCGGTGTTGACCAGTTGCGTGCAACAGGCGATACCGCACTTTACGATGCGTTGATTCATACGATTGATGAAATGGGGCAGTCTGCCGACAATTCCCGCATCCGTGCGATTATTCTTTTGTCGGATGGACAGGACACCTCGAGTGTGGCCGTTGTCAATGATGTAGTTCGCAAGCTGCAGGCTGTGCGCAACAGCAAAACTCCAGTTCTCGTAAT
>CAXNFZ010000251.1:0-4554 GCA_964201495.1 Chloroflexota bacterium
ACGCCGGGCTGGTCTTTCCCGAGGGCGACGTAGACGCGCTCGCCGCCCAGATCCGCCGTGTGGCATCAGACGCCACGCTTGCCGTCCAGATGCGCAGGCGCGGAATCGAGCGCGTGCACGAACACTACACGCAGGAACGCATCGCCGCAGCGACGGCAACATTCCTGCGCTCACTGGCATCCGAGCACCGCCGATGAACGCACTCGACGTCATCATCCTGAACTGGAACACGCGCGACCTGCTGCGCGACTGCCTGCATTCGCTCGGCCGCCTGCAGGCGTATACGACCGTCGTCGACAACGCTTCGACCGACGAAAGCGCCGCCATGGTCGAGCGCGAATTTCCGGCCGCGCGCCTGGTGCGCAGCGCAGAAAATCTCGGCTACGCGCGCGCCAACAACGCGGCGATGCGAGCGACGAGCGCGCCGGTGGTCGTGCTGCTGAACAGCGACACGCTCGTCACGCCGGACGCGATCGAAGGCATCGCACAGCGCTTCGCCCAGGACGCACAGCTCGGCGCGCTCAGCCCGCTGCTGCGCACGCCCGACGGGGCTGCGCAGCCCTACGCGTTCGGCGGCGAACCGACGCCGTCGTATCTGCTGCGCCGCGGCCTGATGCGCCTGCTGTTCCGCCGCTATCTGCACGACTGGCAGCCGCGTACGGCGATCGAGACAGATTGGGTCTCCGGCGCATGCCTCGGCCTGCGCCGCACTGCGCTCGACGCAGTCGGCCTGCTCGATGAGCACATGTTCATGTACTTCGAGGACACCGACCTGTGCATGCGCCTGCGCCGCGCCGGTTTTCGCGTGCGCTACGACCCGTCGCTCGAAATCATGCACATCGGCGGCCAAAGCCTGAAGCAAAACCCGGCCGCCCGCCGCGCCTACCGCGACAGCCTCATGCATCTGTATCGCAAGCACTACGGTCGCGCCGCGCTCGCAGCGCTGAAGATCATGCTGCCGGTGTACACGAAATTTTAGGATTTCAGATTGCACATCGCACATCGCACATTGCACATTGCACATCGCACATTGCACATTGCACATTGCACATTGCACATCGCACATTGCACATCGCACATCGCACATTGCACATCGCACATTGCACATTGCACATCGCATCGGCATTCCTTGACTATCGGCACGATGCCAGGGCGTAACTCTATTTAGAGATACGAGGCCACAATGAGATTCATTCGATGTGAAATCTGCAATGTGAAATCTGCAATCCTTCCCGTTCACCGCGCCCCGATCGCATCCACATACAGCGAATACAGCGACATGCTGGCAGCCATGAACAGCCGATTCTTCTTGCGGCCGCCGAAGCACAAATTTGCGCAGCCCTCCGGCAGGTGAATCATGCCGATGCGGTCGCCGTCCGGCGCGAAGACGTGCACGCCGTCGTAGCCCGCCCCACCCCACGCCGCGCTCGCCCACAGGTTGCCGTCACGGTCGGTGCGGATGCCGTCCGACGTGCCCGGGTTCATGTCCGCGAACACGCGGCTGTTCACCAGATTTCCGTCCACGACGTCGCAGACGCGAATGTGCTTCGGTGCGCCGGAATCGACGATGTACAGTCGCTGCTCGTCCGGCGAAAAGCACAGGCCGTTCGGCCGATCGAAGTCGTCGATCTTGAGCTGCAGCTCGCCGGTGTGCGGGTCGATGCGATACACCGCGTTCGGAATTTCCGGAGTGGCGTGATGGCCTTCGTACTCCCACAGAATGCCGTAGCCCGGATCCGTGAACCAGACGGCGCCGTCGGACGTGACGACCACGTCGTTCGGCGCGTTGAGCGGTTTGCCGCGGTACGAGTCGGCCAGCACGGTGATCGAGCCGTCGTACTCGGTGCGCACCACACGCCGCGCGTCATGTTCGCAGCTGACCAGGCGTCCCTGTCGGTCGCGCGTATGGCCGTTGGCGTTGTTCGAGGGCTGACGATACACGCTCACCGCGCCGTCGTCTTCATTCCAGCGCAGGATGCGGTTGTTCGGGATGTCGCTGAAAAGCAGAAAACGTCCGTCGCCGAAATACACCGGGCCCTCCGCCCAGCGCGCGCCGGTCCACAAACGCTCCACGGCGGCGCTGCCGAGTTTGTATTTGTCGAAACGTGGGTCGAGCGATTGCACGGCCGGATCGGGATAGCGGACGATGGGATTTTCCATGGTGTGAAGATTGTAGGGTGAAGGTCAGCTGTCCGCATTCGGAAACCAATAGCGCCGCATCGTCAGAGGGCTCACGATGTAGCGGCCGTGCCATGGCAGCGTCGCATGCAGCAACCCATGCACAGGATCGTATGCCTGCGACGGAACGACGACCCACTGCCCGGTCAGTTCATCGAACAACATCAGCACCGGTGTCGTTGTGCGAGGAATTTCACCGGGCGCAACACGGATCAGGATGTTCAGTGACACGAACGATTCCGTTCCACCGAACGCGCTCCAGCCGGTGTCAATTTGAAACGAGTCCAGCAGCGTCTCGCCCGGCGGATCGCCCGGCGGCATAGACGGAGTGAAGGTGACGGCGACGCTGCCGTCGATGCCAGTTTCGGGCACGATGAGTTGAACGCCAGTCGCCGGCGAAAGGATTCCGCCACCGTCGAGTTCGATCGTGGCTGCATCGGCCTGCACAAGTTCATAGGCATTTTGCCGAATCCACGTCCAGTGCTCCGTATGCGCAGTCAGCGTCACCGGCCCAGCGGCGCCCGGCGGCGATATGAACTCGATGATGTCCGGCGCAACGATGGTGAATGCAATCGTCGAATCAACTGCACCATCGAGCGTGAGCGAGTTGATCGACTGCAGATTCGCTCCATAAATGCGCATCGTCATGCCGCCTTCAGATGAAGCATGACGCGGCAGGATGGAGCGGATCGTCGGATAGTAAACGCCGGTCGGCGTTGCGGTCGCAGTCGCGATCGCAGTCGCACTCGGCGGTGGTGCGATTTCCGTGGGAGTCGGCGTCGGTGTTTCCGTCGCAGTCGAAGTTGCAGTCGAAGTCGCACTCGGCGGCAGCGCAGGTTCCGTGGCGGTCGCAGTTGGGGTGAGCGCGGCGGTTTCTGTTGGAGTCGACGTGCGCGTCGGCGTCGGTGTTTTTGTCGCAGTCGACGTCGCGGTCGCACTCGGCGGCGGCGCAGTTTCCGTGGCGGTCGCCGTTGGCGTGGGTGTGGCAGTTTCTGTCAGCGTCGGCGTTGCCGTCGCAGTTGACGTTGGCGTGGGTGTGGCAGTTTCTGTCGGCGGCGGCGTTGCCGTCGCAGTTGACGTCGGCGTCGCGGTTGGCGCCGCGGCGCGCAGGATATTTACGTGATACGCGCGCTGCGCGACGCCGTCCTGCGCGGTGACGGTGATCGTCAGCATATTCGAGCCGACGGCGAGCAGGCACGGATCGACGCAGCCCTGCACTCCCGTCACCGCATCCGGACCCGCCGGCGTCGCGGTGACGACCATGCGCTCCACGTCATACGCAACGGATGCGGTGTAGTCGAATGTGCCGCTAACAAAAGAAGGCGTCAGCGCACCGGCGCTCAGCACCAGGTTCGCCAGGTTCGCGTCGGTAGAAGGCGTGAACACCAGCTGCGGGCTGAGCTGCATCGTCGTGTTGCCCAGGCCGAGCTGGCCGCTGCTGCCGTCGCCCCAGCAAAACACCCCGCCAGTGGCGCCAAGCGCACAACTGTGGAACCAGCCGGCGCCAGAGCGCTGCGTAGCGGAGGTGAGCCGACTTGCAGAGATTGGGAACAGGCTATCGTCGGTATCTCCAGTACCTAACTGACCGTTTGAATTTGATCCCCAGCACATCACCCTGCCCAAGTCATCGACGGCGCAGGTGTGCGTCTCGCCGGCGGAGAGCGCGGCGACGGCGGACGGAAGCGCAGCGACGGTGACCGGCGTGGCGCTGTTGAGCGTCGTGCCGTCGCCGAGCTGGCCGTTGGAATTCGAACCCCAGCACTGCACCGCGCCCGAGGCGAGGCGGGCGCAGGTGTGCGTGCCAGCGGTGATGTCGAGCGCAGCGCCGGCCAGGCCGACGACGGGCACGGGCGAATACGCATCGGTCGTGCTGCCGTCGCCGAGGCGGCCGTCGCCATTCCAGCCCCAGCACCATGCGTCGCCGGCGGACGTGGCGGCGCACGTGTGGTCGGCGCCGGCGGCGACGGCGACCACGTCGCTGAGCGGCGCGCCACCGGCGAGCGCCACCGTCACCGGCACTGAGCTGGCGTCAGTCGTCCCGACGCCGAGCTGGCCGTTGATGTTCCAGCCCCAGCAGCGCACCCGACCGTTCGCCAGCAGCGCGCAGGTGTGATCTGAACCGGCGCTGAGCGCGGTCACGCCGCCGGCAAGCCCGACGACGGCGACGCTGGTGCTCATCGTGGTTTTTGCACCATCGCCGAGCTGCGAACGCGAATTGGATCCCCAGCAGCGCACGGCGCCGGAAGCCGAGAGCGCGCATGAATGCGCAGCGCCGGCGACGACGGAGGCGGCATCGGACAACGACGTCACCGTGACAGGCGACGAAGCGTTGGCGAAGCTGGCGTTGCCGAGCTGGCCGGCGTTGTTGCGCCCCCA
>CAXNFZ010000252.1:0-4547 GCA_964201495.1 Chloroflexota bacterium
CGAAGAAGAACCACAGGCTGCGCGGCGCCAGCCCGCCGCCCGGCGTGAGCGGATGATTCCACCAGCCGAACCCGGCAGTGCCGTGCAGATCGTCGAAGCGATGCGAAAACCGCGCGCGCAGCCGCAGCGTCGCCGGCGGCTGATTCGCGAACGCGAACTGTGCCGACGCGCAGCCGTAGTCGTCGATCTGCGCATCGGCGTACGCCGTGCCGCTCAGCGGCGGCAGGCGCAGTCGCCACTCGTCGCCTGTTCGCTCGACGATGCCTCCACCGATTTCGTACGTGGTGATCATGCTTCCTCATCTTTGATCTCACACAAGAATATAGCCGGCGAGGCATGTTGCCTTTGTGCGTGACCATCCTGAGCTGCGCAGTCGCAATTTCACTCTGCCTCTCTACTATCCACTATCACTTCAGCAGCTTGCGCGCCGCCTTAATCTGTGCGCGCACGGATTTCGGTGCGGTGCCGCCGACGACGTCGCGCGATGCGACGGAGCGGGCGTAGTCGAATACCTTGACGATGTCGGGGCCGAAGTGCTCGGACACCGAGTGCCAGTCTTCGGCAGTGAGTGCGTCGAGCCGCGTCGACTTGCGTTCGGCCAGCGCCACAGCGTGGCCGGCCAGGTGATGTGCATCGCGGAACGGCACGCCCTTGCGCACGAGGTACTCTGCTACGTCGGTCGCGAGCATCGCCGGGTCGAGCGCGGCGTGCATCTTGTCTGCATTCACCGATGTCGTGGCGACGGCGCCGGTGACCACGTCGAGCGTCAGCTCGAGCGTGTCCAGGGAATCGAAGAGCGCCTGCTTGTCCTCCTGCATATCCTTGTTGTAGGTCATCGGCAGGCCCTTCATCATGGTCAGCACGGCGACGAGGTTGCCGATCAGCCGGCCACTCTTGCCTTTGGTGAGCTCCATCGAATCGGGGTTTTTCTTCTGCGGCATCAGTGACGAGCCAGTGCTGTAGGCGTCGGCGAGAGTAATGAAGCCAAACTCAGCAGTCGAATAAATCACCATATCTTCCGCCAGGCGCGAAAGGTGCATGCCGATCATGGCGCAGATGAAGAGAAGCTCGACGATGTAGTCGCGGTCGGAGACGGCGTCGAGTGAGTTCTGCGTGACGCTGTGGAAGCCCAGTTCGCGCGCGAGCGCAGCGCGATCGAGCTTGAACGGGTTGCCGGCCAGCGCGCCGGCGCCGAGCGGTGAGACGTCGATGCGCACAAGTGCGTCATTGAGCCGCTCGCGGTCGCGCTGCAGTTGCCAGACGTAGGCCATGCACCAGTGCGCGAAGGTCGACGGCTGCGCGCGCTGCAGGTGCGTGTAGCCGGGCATGATCGTCTCGGTGTGTGCTTCGGCCTGCGTGATGAGCGCGGTCTGCAGCGCAGCGAGCTGCGAATGCAAATGCGCCACGGCGGCGCGGCAGAACAGCCGGTTGTCGGTTGCGACCTGATCGTTGCGGCTGCGCCCGGTGTGCAGTTTGCCGCCCACATCGCCGACGATCTCTTTCAAGCGCCGCTCGACTGCGGTGTGAATGTCTTCGTCGCCCTCGCGCAGCTCGAATTTTCCGGCGGCGAATTCGTCGAATACTTTTTCGAGTCCTTCGATCAGCTGTGCGCTTTCCTTCGCTGTAATGATGCCGCTGCGCGCCAGCGCCTGCGCATATGCTTTGCTGCCTGCGATGTCGACTTCCCAGAGCCGCACGTCGAAGCTGATCGAATCTTGAAACTGTCGCATGCGGGCGTTGACTTCACCGCTGAATCGTCCGCCCCAGAGTTTGTTGGCCATGGACAGGATTTTATATTTCAGATTTCAGATTTCACATTCAGGAATTCAGAAGATTGATCATCACTCATTTTCACCACACATACACCGCAGTGATGACACCTCACCGCTTTGCGAGGATCAATGATCAATGTGCAATCTGCAATGTGCAATCTGAAATATAAAATCTGAAATATAAAATCTTCCGCATGTCTTCCCTTCAGGTTTCCCCGTCTGGTCTTCGCTGGTTTCAGGATGTGCGCTTCGGCATGTTCATCCACTGGGGTGTGTACTCGCTGCCGGCGCGCGGCGAATGGGTGATGCACACCGAGCGCATCCCTGTCGCTGAATACGAAAAGCTCGTGCCGCAGTTCAACCCGTACAAGTTCAACGCCGAGGAGTGGGTGTCGATCGCAGCTGATGCTGGGCAGAAGTACATGGTGATCACCAGCCGCCATCACGACGGCTTCTCGATGTACGACACGCAGTTGAGCGACTATAAGATCACGCGCACGCCGTTCGGGCGTGATCCGCTGGCTGAGCTGGCGAACGTGTGCGCGCGGCGCGGCGACGTCAAGCTCGGCTTCTATTCGTCGCTGCTCGACTGGCATCATCCGGCCTATCGCTTTCGCGCCGAGAGCGGCCTGGCCTGGAGCGACTACGTCGCGTTCCTGCATGGCCAGGTGCGCGAGCTGTGCACGAACTTCGGCGAGATCGCCTGCATGTGGTTCGACGGCGACTGGCCGCATCATGCGTTCGATGAGAGCAACGCGCATTTCGCCGCGGGTGGGTCATTCGAATACGACAAGCTCTACGGCATGATTCATGCGCTGCAGCCGGATGCCGTCGTGCACAACAATCGTCACGAGGCGCCGCTGCCAGGTGAGGACGTGCAGGGCTTCGAACAGGATCTGCCCGGCGAAAATTCAGCCGGCTTCAACCCGTCGACGGTCTACGACATGCCGGCCGAGGTGTGCATGACGATCAACGGCAGCTGGGGCTATCACGCGACGGACGCCGATCACAAGTCCGGGCGCACGCTCGTGCACAAGCTCGTGCGCTCCGCAGCGGCCGGTGCCAACTACCTGCTCAATGTCGGGCCAACGCATCTCGGCGAGATTCAGCCGGTGCATGCGCAGCGCCTGCGCGAGGTGGGCGTGTGGCTGCAGTCGAACGGCGAATCGGTCTATGGGACGCGCAAGGGCGCATTCGCGTCGGGTCGTGTGCGCGGTCAGAGCCTTGTGAACGGCGGCGTGTTCGAGCCGTCAGGTGAGGCGGTCAGCACGCGCTGTGGCGACGTGCACTATGTGCACCTGCTGCAGCATACGAGCGACGAAGTGGCGCTGCGCGATGCGAGTGGTTTGCTGAATCTGGGGGACCTGCGCGCGTCGCTGGTGAAGGACGGCTCGTCGGTGCGATCGCGCGTGGATGCGAACGGGCTGCTGGTGCTGACGGTGCCGACCGAGCAGCGAGATGCGCTGGATACGGTGGTGCGGGTGGCGGCTGCGGGCGAGTAAATGCCAGAAAAGAATAGTGATAGTGGATAGTGATAGTGGATAGTGATAGTGGATAGTGATAGTGATAGTGGATAGTGACTATGCACTATGCACTATCACTATCTACTATCCACTACTCACTCCGCTCTTACGCTCCGAACTCGAGCGCGGTGTAGGACATGGCTGGCAGGTTCAGCGTGAGTGTGCCGTCCTTCGGCGCCGGCACCGAGATCGGCTGAGCGACGACGGCGTTGGGGTTCTCCCACGTGTTGCCAGCCCTGGGGTCGGTTCCGCTCATCTGCCACGCCTGCAGCACTTTTGCCGGCGCGTCGGACTGGAAGTTCAGATCGGTGACCTGTGCGGCGGTGGTGCTGCGGTTGACGATGAACACGGCGATCTTGCCGGTCTGCGGATCATGGCTGGCGGAGACGTCGAGCGTCGGCACGTCGCCGAAGCGGTTGGTCGCCGTGGTCGGCACGCGCAGGACGACGTCGAGTGCGTTCCCCTTGGCCATGTTGCTCATGAACTTGAAGGGGTAGAACGACGTGTGCACGAGCAGCCCATCTTTCTTCGTGTGCAGCCACGAGATGATGTTGACGACCTGCGCGACGCAGGCGATCTTCAGCACGTCGGACTTGCGCAGGAAGACGTTGAGCCACTGCGCGACGACGAGCGCGTCTTCGAGGTTGTAGCCGACTTCGGCGAGCGGCGGCGCTTCCTGCCAGTTGCCTTCATGCTGGCCCGGATGCCAGACCTGCCACTCGTCCCACGACAGGTACACGTCGTGATTGCTGCGTGTCTTGGCCTTCACGTAGCGCAGCACGCCGGACATCGTGTCGACGAAATCCTCGAAGCGCCGGGCGAGCGCCAGATAGCTCGGCGTGTCCTGCATGTGGTGGTTCGTGTCGTACATGTGGATCGACAGGTAGTCCATCTTGTCCCATGTGTGCTCGAGCGCCACGCGGTCCCATTCGGGGTAGGTCGGCATGCGGTCGTTCGACGAACCGGCGAGCACCGTCTTGATCGACGGATCCTGCCACTTCATCATCTTGGCCGCTTCGCGTGCCTTGGCGGCGTACTCGTGCATATCCAAATGCCCGATCTGCCACGGACCGTCCATTTCATTTCCGACGCACCAGTACTTGACGTCGTAGGGATCCTTGTAGCCGTGCGACGCGCGCAGGTCCGACCAGTACGTGCCGGTGGGGGCGTTGCAGTACTCGACGAGGTCGGCCGCTGACTGAATCGTGCCGGTGCCCATGTTGACGGCCATCATCGGCGCGATGTCGGCCTT
>CAXNFZ010000253.1:0-4540 GCA_964201495.1 Chloroflexota bacterium
GATTCGTTTGTATGCGCTCGATGCGCGGATCCTGCGCCGGCTGGCAGAGAAAATCGACCGGCGCACGCGCTTCGAGCTCTCGGTCACCGAAGGCCAGGCATTTCTGACGATCGGTGGTGAGACGCTGGAATTCGAACTCGTAGCGCAGCCGCTGCTGCCATAGAATTCATTGCTAAGTTCCTGTCCATAAGTTTTGTCCGGCAGATTCGCCTCCCCCGCTTTGCGGGGGAGGCGAATCTGCCGCCAGAACTTTTGGTGACTCACTTAGGCATCAATCTACTCCGCGAATCACACGCGTACTTCCCGGAAGGAAAGGATCGTGCGTGATTCGGGAAAATGACAGACGAGTCGCCGCAAGGCAGCGAGTCTGGATCAATCGGTACGTCCGTCGAAGTAATTCACTCAGGCTAGTCAAGTTTCATCGTGAACCGAGCAGTTCTCTTCCTTGAACGGGGCAGCAACGGTGGATGCACGGGAAATATGGCTCTGAGCCTGAGTAGTGACCCGTTCAGTGATCACAGGAGAATCGCCATGTCCGAAACGAACCCGGCACCCGATCGTACGCTCGTATACGAGCCCTCTGCAGACGTCATCGCGCGCGCGCGCATTCAGGATTGGGACGCGACGAAGGCGGCGGCCGACGCCGACCCGCTTGCGTACTGGGCCGATTGCGCCGCCGAGCTTGAATGGGACCAGCGGTGGACCCAGGTGCTCGACGATTCGAAGAAGCCATTTTTCAAATGGTTCGTGGGCGGCAAGACGAACATTGTGCGCAACGCCGTTGATCGCCATGCCGCGACGTGGCGCCGCAATAAGCTGGCGTACATCTGGCAGGGAGAGGACGGCAGCGAGCGCTTCATGAGCTACGGTGAGCTGGCGCGTGACGTGAACAAGTTCGCCAACGTGCTGAAGGGACTTGGCGTCGGCAAGGGCGACCGTGTGACGATCTATATGGGTCGCGTGCTCGAGCTGCCGATTGCGATGCTGGCGTGTGCCAAGATCGGCGCGATCCATTCGGTGGTGTATGGCGGATTTTCTGTCGAGGCGCTGCGTGGACGCATTCAGGATTCACAGAGCAAGGTCGTCGTGACGTGCGACGGCGCCTACGTGTCGGGGAAGCACATTGATCTGAAGGACATCGTCGATGCGGCGTTGTATACGGATCCGCCGACGCAGGTGAAGGATGTGGTGGTCTACAAGCGCACAGGCAAGGAAGTGCGCATGTTCAGCGAAGACAATCGTCGTGACCACTGGTGGCACGAGGTCATGAAGGACGCCAGTCCGAACTGCGCGAGCGAGGTGATGGACGCGGAAGACCCGTTGTTCATTTTGTATACGTCGGGGAGCACCGGCAAGCCCAAGGCGCTGCTGCACACGCACGGTGGCTACAGCGTTTACACGTATACGACATTCCGCGCGGTTTTCGATGTGCAGGAAGACGATCGCTACTGGTGCGCGGCAGACCCGGGCTGGATTACCGGCCACAGCTATATCGTGTACGCGCCGCTGATGAACGGCGTGACGAGCATCATCTACGAAGGCGGCCCGAGCTATCCGGCACCGGATCGCTGGTGGAGCATCGTCGCAAAGTACGGCGTGACGATCCTGTATACCGCACCGACGGCGATTCGCGGCCTGATGCGTTTCGGCGCCGACTGGCCGAAGAAGCATGATTTGTCGAGCCTGCGCCTGCTCGGTTCGGTCGGCGAGCCGATCAACCCAGAGGCATGGCGCTGGTTCTACGAAAACATCGGCAACAGTCGCTGCCCGATCATGGACACGTGGTGGCAGACAGAGACGGGCGGCTTCATGATTACGCCGACGCCGGTGGTGCCGCTCAAGCCGGGCAGCGGCACGCGGCCGTTCTTTACGATCAAAGCCGAAATTGTCGATGACCAGGGCAACGCTGTGCCGCCGGAGAACGAGGGATATCTGACGATCCTGAATCCGTGGCCTGGCATGGCGCGCACGATTTACGGTGACGATCAACGCTATGCCGATACGTATTGGTCGCGCTTCCCGGGCCGCTACTTCACCGGCGATTCTGCGCGCATGGACAAGGATGGTTACTTCTGGGTGATCGGCCGCGTCGACGACGTGCTGAAGGTTTCGGGCTATCGCTTTGGGACGGCCGAACTGGAGAGCGCGCTGGTGGCGCATCCGGCCGTGGCGGAGGCAGCAGTGATCGGTCTTCCGCATGAAGTGCGCGGCAACGCGATCTACGGCTATGTGCTGTTGCGTACAGGCCACAAGGATTCGCCGGAACTGCGTGAAACGCTGCGCAACCACGTAGCGAAGATGGTCGGTCCCATCGCCAAGCCGGAGAAGGTCGAAGTGGTTGACCGTCTTCCGAAGACGCGTTCGGGCAAGATCATGCGTCGCCTGTTGAAGGCGCGTGCGCAGGGCCTCCCCGAAGGCGACATCAGCACGCTCGAGGAATAGCAGCGGGTGCATCCCGAGTTGGGGGCGAATGCATTTCTCACGCGAAGAATGCGAAGAACGCGAAGAACGCGAAGAGGCAAGAAACTTCTTCACGCGAAGGTATGGAAAAGCCATCACAAGCTTTTTCCATTGCGTTCTTCATGGCTTCGCGTGAGGAACATCTGCTGTTGAAATTCGCCCCAAACGCTGAGGTGCATCCCTTCGGAAGATACAATCGCTGCGTGAACATACGCAGAATCGCGTTGGTGCACGCGGCGATGTTACTGGCGGCGTGCAGTTCGCTGCGAGCGACGAGCATCCCGGTTCCAGACTCCGCTGGAGACGCGCGCCCGACGCAGGCGGCGGCTGCGCGGGTCGACATCGGCGCAGCGGCCACCGCGGCGGAGTCGTTCGTCAATGCATTGAACGCCGGGGACTACGGCCGCGCGCACGAGCTGCTTGACGCGGCAGGACGCAGCGAGGCTCCGACGCCAGCAGATCTGCAGGCTGCCTACGATGAGGCGCGCACGGACGGTCGCTCGGAGACGATGACTGCGCGTCTGGTCGGCGGCCTCGTTGCGGACGCGAACGGTCTCGTGACTGCGCAGCTCGCGACGGACTGGCAAAGCAGGCTGCTCGACACTTTTCCCGTTACGACGAATCTGACGCTCGTCGACGACGGAGCGGAATGGCGCGTGCGCTGGACGCGCGACGCCGTAGCGCCAGGTTTCGACGGCGGAAAAATCCGGCTGCAGCAGTCGTGGCTGCCGCGCGCGGGGATCATGACGGCGGACGGCGTCGAGATCGCCGGCCCCTCCGAGAGGCGACAGGTCGGGGTGCAGCGCAGCCGCATCGGCGACGCCGCGGAAGAGCAGCGCATGCTCACGGCGCTTGCGAAAGCAACGGGCTTGTCGGAAGACGAAATTCGGGGCAAATATGCTGACGCGCCGGCGGACTGGTTCGTGCCGATTGCGCTCGTGCCAGTAGAAACGCTCGGGGAATATGCGGCGCAGCTGGAAGCATTTCCGGCGGTGACGGCGCGCGCGGCCTTCGTGCGAGAGCGATATCAGCCCGAATTTGCGCCGCACCTGATCGGCTCGGTCGGCCCAATTCCTGCCGAAGTCGTCGACGACTATCGCGCACGCGGCTACAGCGGCGACGAGATCGTCGGTCGCAGCGGACTCGAGGCCGGGGCCGAGGCGATTCTGAGCGGCCAGCCGGAACGCGTTTTGTATGTGGCGGGGCGCGATCGGCAGCGCCTGCTCGTCGAACGCCCTGCAGTGCGTGGTGAAAGCGTAGAACTGACGATCCGTTCGACGCTGCAGATGTCTGCGCAGCAGCTGCTGGAAGGTCGTCGCGGGGCCATCGTCGTGATGGACGTGCGTGACGGCGCCGTGCGAGCGATGGCCAGCGCACCGACGTTCGACCCGACCAACGTGCGCCAGGCGGACGTCGACGGGGGAGCGCTCTTGAACCGTGCGGTGCAGGGGCTGTATCCGCCGGGATCGACATTCAAGATCGTCACGATGGCCGCCGCGCTCGGTGAGGGGTTGGCGCAGCCGGATACAGCTTTTCAGGACAACGGCACGTGGTCTGGCTACGGCGCCGATTTCGTAAAAACGTGCTGGCGCGAAGGCGGGCATGGGCGGATCACGCTGCAAAATGGCCTGACTGCATCGTGCAACATCGTCTTTTACGAAGTGGGCAAGTGGCTGGAGGAGAAAAGCTCGCACCTGCTCGGCGACTACGCACGGCGCTTCGGATTCGGAGCACCGACGGGCATCGAGCTGACAGGAGAGCAGGGCGGCAATGCGCCGGACCCGGACTATGTGCAGCAGGCCTATGGGACGACGTGGCGGCCGGGCGACACGGTGAACATGGCGGTGGGTCAGGGATATCTGCTGGTGACGCCGCTGCAGATTGCGCGTATGACCGCGGCGATCGCAGACGGTGGATTGCTGCGCACGCCGCGCCTGATCGGAGCGCCGTTGCCGCAGACGGCGCCCGAGCCACAGACGGCGCCATTGTCTGCTGAACATCTCGCGGCGATTCAGGAAGCGATGCTGGGCGTGACCACCAACGCGCGCATCGGCACCACGACGTATCGGTTCGCTAATTT
>CAXNFZ010000254.1:0-4443 GCA_964201495.1 Chloroflexota bacterium
TTCCTTCCCCCGAAGGGGGAAGGAATAGCGCGTTTCGCGGGAAATACTGATTTAGGCCTGAGTAGTTACGAATAAAGACGAACCGCGCTACACGTGATTCGAATGAAAGACGTCGCCCGTCGTCGTACACTAGCCTCCTCATGATCGAATTCCTCGAACAATGCCTGCGCATCCCGTCGCTGAGCGGACAGGAAGGCGCCGTCGCACAGTTTCTGGTGGATGAAATGCAGCGCCGCTTCGGCCCGCGCGGCCGCGCGTTCGTCGATGCGGCCGGCAACGCCGTCGGCATCATCGGCGACGGGCCGCGGCAGCTGGTGCTGCTCGGGCACATGGACACCGTCGGCGGCGACGTGCCGGTGCGCTACGAGGACGACCGGCTGTACGGCCGCGGTGCGGTCGACGCCAAGGGGCCGTTATGCACCTTCATCCTGGCGGCCGAACGCGCAGCAGCGGCGGTAGGCGAATGGCCGGGCGAATGGCAGCTGATCGTCGTCGGCGCCACGGAAGAAGAGGCCGCCTCGTCGAAGGGCGCACGCTTCGCCGTCACGCAATACAAAGCTGAGCTATGCGTGATCGGCGAGCCGAGCGCCAGCGACGGCATCACGCTCGGCTACAAGGGGCGCATCCTGATTTCGGCGCGCTTCGAGCAGGATTCGCAGCACACCGCCCTGCCCGGCGCCAACGCATCCGAGGCGGCCGTCGGCTTGTGGAACGCGCTGGCGGCGCACGCAACGGCGTTCAACGCCGACAAGCCCAAAGCGTTCGACCAGATCCTGCCGTCGCTGCGCAAAATCCAGTCCGGCGACGACGGCCTGCGCGAATGGTGCGAGATCGTGGCGGCGCTGCGGCTGCCGCCGGATTTCGCGCCGGACGCAGCGCAGTCGTTCGTGGCGGCGTGGGAGGAGGAACGGCGCAAGCCACGGGCCGGCGACCTGCGTTCGCCCATTCGCGCCGAATATGCGTTTCGCGGGCCGGAGCACGCCTGGCGCTCGCCGAAGGACACCACGCTGGCGCGCGCGTTCGTCGATGCCATCCGGGCCGAGGGCGCGCGGCCGGCGTTCAAACACAAAACCGGCACCGCCGACTTCAACGTCGTCGGCCCGGTGTGGGGCTGCCCGATCGTCGCCTACGGCCCGGGAGATTCGACGCTGGACCACACGCCGCACGAGAATGTGCCGGTCGCCGAGTTCGAACGCGCGGTGCGCGTTCTGGAGCGCGTGCTGCGCGCTACAATCGCGACGCAATGACCGGGTTTTCCCCACGCACCTACCAGCCGCGCGCGCTGGAAATCATCGACACCACGCTGCGCGAGGGACAACAATCTTCGCTGCTGCACGACCACTTCAAGTACTACTTCACCACCCCGGACAAACTCGACATCACCCGTGCGCTGATCCTGTTCGGCGTGAAGTACCTCGAGCTGTTCGCGCCCAACGTCAGCGCTCAGGAGGCCTCCGACTTCGCCGCCATCCGCCAGGTGCGCGATGAGCTGGTCTACCAGCGCGGCTACGCATTCCTGCTCGCGCACGTGCGCTGCCACCCGGCCGACGTCGAAGCCGCCATCGCCGCCGGCGCAGACGGGCTGAACATGTACATCGGCACGTCGGACGTCTCGGTGCGCCACAAGCACGGCTTCGGCCTCGACGAAATCGCCCGCCGCGCGCGCGACCTGCTCGAAGACGTGCGTCGCAATCACCCCGGCCTGCTGCTGCGCTTCAGCGGCGAAGACGCCTTCCGCACCCGCGAGGACGATCTCTTCCGCGTCTACGACGTCGTCGCCCCGGCCGTCGACCGCTTCGGCACCCCCGACACCGTCGGCGTCGCCACGCCCGCTTCAGTGATGCAGCGCGTGCGCATACTGCGCGAACGCTACCCGCAGGTGGCGCTCGAAGGCCATTTCCACGACGACCGCGGCTTCGCGCTCGTGAACTCGCTCGAAGCGGTCAAGAGCGGCATGGGATTTTTGCAGACGACGCTGCTCGGCATCGGCGAACGCAGCGGCATCACTTCGATGACCGCCCTGCTCTTCAATTTGTTCATCGACAAGGAATACGACAGACTCGAGGGCTACACCCTGCGCGGCGCGTATCCGATCAACGTCATGATGGCGGACAAGCTGCGCAAGCTGGTGCCGTCGAAGGAACCGGTCAGCCTGACCAACCGCACGCACGCAGCCGGCGTGCATTCGAAGGCGGTGCTGAACGACAGCTCGACGTATGAGGCGCACCCGCTCGACCAGTTCGGCGTGACGGACACAGAAGTGCTGCTTGGCCCGCTCAGCGGCTGGAACATCATGCACTACTTCCTGCGCGAGATCTGCAGCTACAGCGTCGATGAGACGACGGCAAAGGCCATCGCCGGGCGCTTCAAGCAGCGCACCGCCGAGCTGAACCACGCACTGTCGCCGTCGGCGCTGCTGATCGAGATCGCGGAAGGGGAGTTCGACCTGAAATCGCAGGAAGTGCCGGAGCAGTTTCGCGGCCAGGTGCGGCAAAACATGACCGACACCAATTCCCAGCAGGACGTCGGCGAGGTGCGCCACGCCACGGGCGTGATTTTGAGGAGCGGGGAGAAGTAGGGAGTGGATAGTAGATAGTGATAGTGGATAGTCGATAGTCGATAGTCGATAGTGATAGTCGACGTATGCCCGCACAGCTGCCTACTATCCACTATCCACTATCCACTATCCACTATCCACTATCACTATCCACTATCACCATCTACTCTTTCAGAAAGTCACGCAGCCGGCGGGCGTGAGCGGGCAGGCGCAGGCGGCTGAGCGCCTGGGCCTCGATCTGGCGAACGCGCTCGCGTGTGACGCCGAGCTTGCGGCCGACTTCTTCGAGCGTGTAGGTTTCGCCGTCTAGCAGGCCATAGCGGAGCTGGAGAATGCGCACCTCGCGCGGCGGCAGCGTGTCGAGAATCTCCGAGAGCTGCTCGCGCAGCACCTGCGACGTGACCATTTCGGCCGGCGCCGGGGAGTCGTCGTCGGGGATGAAGTCTCCGAGCACGGATTCTTCTTCGTCGTCCGTCGGCGTTTCGAGTGAAATCGGGCGGCGGGCGACCTGAATCATCTGCTCGGCCTTGCGCACGGTCACATTCAGAGATTCGGCCAATTCGGCGACGGTCGGATCGCGGCCGAGCTCCTGCGTCAGCTGATGGCTGGCGCGCAGCAGGCGGTTGATCTGGTCGCCCATGTGCACCGGCACGCGGATAGTGCGGCCCTGGTCGGCGATGGCGCGCGTGACTGCCTGGCGAATCCACCAGGTGGCATAGGTGCTGAACTTGTGTCCGCGGCGCCAGTCGAACTTTTTGGCGGCGCGGATCAGGCCGATATTGCCCTCCTGGATCAGATCCAGGAACGGCACGCCGCGACCGATGTATTTCTTGGCGACGGAGATGACCAGGCGCGAGTTGGCGTTGATCAGGTGCTCGCGCGCCGCCATGCCGTCATCGATGAGCAGCTCGAGCTGCTCCATCTCTTTCGGGGTAATGTTTTCGCCGGAAAGCGTCTGCTCGCGCGCCTCGCGGCCGCGCTCCATGCGCTGCGCCAGGTCGACTTCCTGCGGCGCCGTGAGCAGCGCCACGCGGCCGATTTCCTTCAGGTACAGGCCGACAGTGTCGTCTGCCTCAATCGCCTCGAGCAGATTCTCGTTGTTCCGCTCGTTCCACTCATCGTCCTCGTCATCGTCGTCGTCGATCAGCTGCTCGGCACCCTCGTCCTCGCTGGCCACCACGGAGACTCCGGAGTCGGTCAGTGCAGCAAACAGATCCTCAAGCTGATCGAGGTTCTTTTCTGCGTCGGGGAAGAGTCCGAGGATATCCTCGTACGTGACGTAGCCTTTCTCACGGCCAAGGCTGATGAGCTGCTCTTCGCCGCTCAGCTCTTCGACCGTAATTTCTTCGATGGACGCAGTAGACACATCGACGCGCTTGAGTTCAGTCAGCGTGGACATTGAGTCCGCAGCAGGCGTCACCGCTTCGATCATCTCGGCAGCCTTCGTGCGCGATGCGCGACGCTCGACGGCCGATTCTGACATCCCCGGCACGACGGACACCGGCTTCACCACGCGCGTCACCCTGGGTTTCTTGGCAACACGAGCGGTCTTTGCCGCCGGCTTGGCGGTTTTTGTACTCTTCTTTACAGTCATCGACTTCACCACTATAGGAATTTTTCTGAGACGGACGTTAGACCGTCGCAGCAATCCCTATCCCGCCGACCCGGACCAACTTCATCAGTGATGCACCCCACTGGGCATGCACACATGGGTTACGCTCATTACGCAACACGGCTCAACAAAACTCAACACGAAAACTGAATACTCGCACTACGCCTCAGATTCATCTCTGCGTACATTCGATTCCGTTTGATTTTGATTCCATTCGGTTACCGGCAGTGACAAAGAAGCGATCTGAAACACCTCGGCACTCGTTGGTGAACAT
>CAXNFZ010000255.1:0-4429 GCA_964201495.1 Chloroflexota bacterium
GGGCGCACAGTGCTGCGACGCAGATCGAAACGCGCACCAGACGCATCGACGAGATAGATCGACACGTCGGCGCGTTCGCGCAGCACATACGAAACGCGCGCGATGTCGGCGTCGCCGTCACCGTTCGGGCTGATCACCGCCGGCGACACAGTCACGTCGCCCAGCGGGCCGCTGGACGCGCAGCCAGCCAACAACAATACGCAGCCAGCGGCAGCGGCGGCAAGGAGGGTGCGATACATGTGCAGATTTTAAGTGGATAGTGGGTAGTGATAGTGATAGTCGATAGTAATAGTCCGTTCACTGCAGCTCGAAGCTTCACTATCACTATCCACTATCCACTCCCCCTCTATACTCCCCCCATGCCACGCGCCACCCAAGCCAAACTCCGCACGCGCTACGTCTGTTCCAGTTGCAACGCTGCGCAATCGAAATGGGCTGGCAAGTGCCCGGACTGCGGCGAATGGAATACGCTCGTCGAAGAGATCGTCGAAGAGCGATCGAGCGCAGCCGCGGCCAGCACCAGCGTGCGGCGCGTGAGCACATCGATGAACGTGCCGCAGCGGCTGGCTGATATTCAGGCCGACCGCATGCCGCGCCTGGCGCTCACCATGACCGAACTCGCGCGCGTGCTCGGCGGCGGCATCGTCCCGGGCTCGCTCGTGCTCATCGGCGGCGACCCGGGCGTGGGCAAGAGCACTCTCCTCATGGAGACCGCCGTCGACGTAGCCAGGCGCCACGGCGCCACGCTCTATATCTCCGGCGAGGAATCGGCGCACCAGCTCAAGATGCGCGCCGAACGCCTCGGCGTCGGCGACTCCGAGCTCTATCTCCTCACCGAGACGAACCTCAACGACGTCGCCGCGCACCTCGAAAATATGAAGCCGCGCCTGGCCATCATCGATTCGATCCAGACGATGTACGTCGACGAGCTGAACTCCAGCGCCGGCACCGTCTCGCAGGTGCGCGAGTCCGCGCAGCGACTGCAGGCCATCGCCAAGAGCTCGTCAATCGCCATTTTCATCGTCGGCCACGTGACGAAGGAAGGCACCATCGCCGGCCCCAAAGTGCTCGAGCACATCGTCGACACCGTGCTGCAGCTCGAGGGCGACCGCTTCCACATCTTTCGCATCCTGCGCTCGATCAAGAACCGCTTCGGGCCGACGAGTGAAGTCGGCGTGTTCGAAATGACCGGCGGCGGCATGAAGGAAGTGGCGAACCCGAGCGAGGCTTTTCTCGCCGAGCGCATGTCGAACGCGCCCGGTTCAGCGGTGGCGATCACCATGGAAGGCACGCGGCCGCTGCTCGTCGAAGTGCAGGCACTCACCAGCATCACGCAGAACCCTATGCCGCGCCGCGCCGCCAATGGCTTCGACCACAACCGGCTGTTTCTGCTCACCGCCGTGCTCGGCAAACGCGTCGGCATCCGCCTGCACGACCAGGACGTGTTCGTCAACGTCGTCGGTGGCATGACGATCGACGAGCCCGCCGCCGACCTGGCGGCTGCCGTCGCCATCGCCAGCGCCCACCGCGGCGCACCTGTCCCACAGGACATGGCCATCGTCGGCGAAGTGGGGCTGAGCGGCGAGATCCGCAGCGTGGCGCAGATTTCGCAGCGCCTGAACGAAGCCGCGCGCCTGGGCTTCCGCAGCGTCATCATCCCGAAGACTGCACGTGCGCTTGAACATCCGCCGGCCGGCCTGCAGCTGCTGCCAGTGCGCAGCCTCGGCGAAGCGCTCGACGTCGCGCTCACAAACGCGCGCGAGTAAGTTTGGGTGCATCCGCAGTTAGGGGCGAATTTCAACAGCAGATTTTTCGTAACTACTCAGGCCTAAATCAGCATTTCCCGCGAAGCCGCGAAAAACGCGAAGGAATAAGCTTTTTGTCAGATCACCGCCGATTCCCCAAAAAGCCCGCGTCCTCCGCACTCTCCGCAATCTCTGCCCCAAACGGCGAATGCATCCGCAAGTTTTTCTGCGGCACAGTCAGGCTACGATCATCGCCACCGCCACGCCGCACACGACGATGCCGATCCACTGCACGCTCCCGATGCGCTCCTTCAGAAAAATGCGGCTGAGCAGAATCGTAGCGATCGGGTAGAGCGAGCCGAGCACCACCGCCACATCGAGGCGCGTCCACTGCCGCGCGACGAGGAACAGCGCGTTGCCGACGACGTCGAGCAGACCCGACGCTACCGCAGGCATGCTCGCGGCCGCGCGCTCAAGCCGACTGCCGCGGCCGTAGATCAGCAGCAGCGCCGTCGTCACCATCACCAGGCGCCCAGCCGCCAGCGAACCGAATACGTGCGACTGCGACGTCTCGGCGATGCAGATCAGGAAGCCGCCGAAGCCGATGCCGGACAGAATTCCCTGTCGAATGCTCATCAACGCCTTCGCCCGTTCTTCACCCGTTGAACCTGCAGCGCCAGCTGAATCGCTGCGCGACACCAGCGCACAACCGACAAGCGCCACCGCGAAGCCAGCCATTTTCTGCGGCCCGGGCAGCCCATCGAAGATCGCCGCGTACACCACCGGGATCGCCTGCGCCAGCACGGTCGAAATCATCGCCACGATGCTCGTCGAGCCGAGCACGAACCCACGATACAGCGCCGTCAGGCCGAGCAGGCCGAACAGCCCCGAAGCACCTCCGAGCAGCAGGCTGCGCGCATCCGGCACTCCTTCACTGAAAATCACCACGAGAATCGCCAGCGCTGCGATACCGGCCGTCGCGCCGAACACCGCCACGTGCAGGCTCTGCGCACGCCGTGAAGCCTGGCCGCCAAAAAAATCGCCGCTGCCCCAGATAAGCCCACCCGTCAGGGCAACGAGTGCACCAAAAAATTCTCCGAACATATTAGTCAGCATGGTACTTGAGGGCATGCTCTCCCCCGACGATCCGAGGATCAGCGCATCCGCAGACTGGGGCGAATTTCGACAGCAGATTTTCCTCACGCGAAGCCGCGAAGCCGCGAAGCCGCGAAGCCGCGAAGCCGCGAAGCCGCGAAAAACGCGAAAAACGCGAAAAACGCGAAGGAATTTTTTCGTGCTTTTCATGCTCTTCGTACGAGAAATTTATTCGGCGACGATGATCAGATCTCTTCGCGTTCTTCGCGTTCTTCGCGTTCTTCGCATGAGACACATTTTTCAGCGACGCAACTGAGACATCGCGGCGCAGATGTAGCCGGGACCGGCGACGGCCGTCGATATGCAGATAATCGTAACTACTCAGGCCATCCATTTTTCCAACGCGAAACGCGCTATTCCTTCCCCCGAAGGGGGAAGGAATAGCGCGTTTCGCGGGAAATACTGATTTAGGCCTGAGTAGTTACAGATAATCACCGCATGCCCATCACGCTCGCAGCAGACGTCGGAGACGGCCTGATCGACGACGACGCGCTCATTCCGACGCTGAACGCCGCCAACATCGCCTGCGGTGCACAGTCGATCACCGAAGAAGATCAGCGCCGCTGTATTCAGCTCTGCCTGGCGCACGGCGTCGACGTCGGCGCAGCGCCTGATAGCGTGGCGCGCGCATCGCTCGGCACGCGCATCGGCATCGTCGACCCCGAGTCGCTTGCATCGACCGTGCGCGCGCAGGTCGAGGCGTTCGGCCGGCTGTGCGCAGAAGAAGGCGCTGCGCTGCGCGCCGTCCGCATGCACGGCACGCTGCAGGCATTCGCGTCCACAGACCCGGACGTCGCATCTGCAGTTGCGCAGGCCGTCGCCGAAATCGACCCGGCGCTGGTGCTCGTGGCGCCGGCCGAATCACATCTGTTTCTCGCGGCGCGGCGCGCCGGCCTGCGCGCGGCCGGCGAAATGTTCGTCGATCGCGTCTATGAATCCGACGGCACACTGCGCGGCCGCGGGCTGCCCGGTGCGCTGCTCACCGATTTCGACGCATGCCTGCGCCAGGCATTGGACATCGTGCAGCAGCACTGCGTGCGCACACGCGACGGCAGCCGTCTGTTCATCGAAGCGCACGTGCTGTGCCTCGACGCACACGCGCCGCAGGCCGCCGCGCGCGCGCGTTTCCTCCGGCGCGAACTGGCGCGCGCCGGCGTCGACTGCGCCGGCTACGGCTGAACGACCGCCGAATAAAAGACCGGCCGGCCGTTCGGCGCCACATGCAGCTGCGACGGCAGGCGATTCATGCACGTCTGCACGCCCGGATCAGGCAAGACGTCGTGGAAGCTCCACAGCAGCACGGCCGGCCGCGTGATCAGGGAATCGAGCATCTCGCAGGTAAGCGCCGGATCAGTGATCTCGACGAGCTGGTGCGGTTCGCGCATTTCGAACTGAATGCTCTTCGGCTCAGGCATGCCGCCTTCCCAGCAGCAGCGCCACAGATACACGTTCGTCTGCACGGGCAGCGTATCAATGTAATCGACCGCCGTGCGCGCCACTGCAGTATTGTCGTACGGCAGGCCGCGTCC
>CAXNFZ010000256.1:0-4422 GCA_964201495.1 Chloroflexota bacterium
TCGCCCGCCCCCTTCGGGGGCGGGCGATGGCGTGTTTCGCGGATACCAATTGGGCTTTGCGCACTCCCCGGATTTCCATATGCCTGAGTAACGTTGTAAGCTTCCAACCGATGTCCAATTCGGCTGTATCGATTCGCCCAACGAACGACCGCAGCGCGCTCACCCGGCGCGCCGCAGTTCTCGTTGTTCCCCTCCTGCTGCTCGTCGCATGGTATTTATCCACGGGGGCGAACGGCATCTTCCGCCCGAACCAGCTGCCTCCACCGCTGCAGGTCGTGCGCACCGCCGGAGAGCTCCTCGCCGACGGTGATCTGTTCAAGCACGTTGGCGCCAGCGCGCTGCGTGTGCTGCTCGGCTTTTCCATCGGCGCCGGCGCTGCCCTGTTCGTCGGCACCATCGTCGGCATGTGGCGCACGGCCGAGCGCATGCTCGACCCAACGCTGCAGGCCATCCGCAGCATCCCTTCACTCGCCTGGGTGCCGTTCCTGCTGCTGTGGCTCGGCATCGATGAGGCGCCCAAACTCACACTCATCGCCATCGGCGCATTCTTCCCGGTGTACCTCAACCTCGTCACGGGAATTCGACAGACCGATCGCAAGCTGCTCGAAGTCGGCGTCGTGTTCGGCTTCACGCGCAGCGAAAGCATCCGCCGCATCGTGCTGCCCGCTGCGCTGCCATATCTGCTCGCCGGCCTGCGCATCGGCCTCGGTCAGGGCTGGCTGTTTCTCGTCGCCGCCGAGCTGATCGCCAGCACGCGCGGCCTCGGCTTCATGCTGATCGATGGGCAGAACAGCGCGCGGCCCGACATCATGCTCGTCAGCATTCTGCTGCTGGCGACGCTCGGCAAACTCAGCGATAGCCTGCTGCGCCTCGTCGAACGACGCGCACTGCGCTGGACGGACGGCTTCATCAAATGAGCAGCCACATTCGCATCCTCTCCGTCACGAAAACTTTCGCCGGCCAGCCGGTGCTCACGAACGTCTCGCTCGACGTCGCACCCGGTGAAGTCGTCACGCTGATCGGCCCGAGTGGCTGCGGCAAAAGCACGCTGCTGCGCCTGCTCGCCGGCCTCGAAGACGGCCACGAAGGCCGGCTGCTGATCGACGGCGCGCCGGCCGCGTCGGCCCGCCGCTCGCTCGGCCTGATGTTCCAGGAGCCGCGCCTGATGCCCTGGCTCACCGTGCGCGACAACGCGCTCTTCGGCGTGCGTGGGAACGCACTCGCTGCTGCACGCGTGCGCGCAGATGAGCTGCTCGAACAGGTCGGCCTCACCGGCGCTGCCGACCAGCTGCCCAAACAGCTTTCTGGCGGCATGGCTCAGCGTGCTGCGCTCGCCCGCGCACTCGTCGCCGCACCCACCGCACTGCTGCTCGACGAACCGTTCAGCGCCGTCGATGCCATCACGCGCCTGCAGCTGCAGGACCTGCTGCTCGACACCTGGCAGCGCACCCGGCTCACCATGCTGCTCGTCACGCACGACCTCGACGAAGCCCTCGCCCTCAGCGACCGCATCGTCGTGCTCAGCGGCCGCCCGGCAGCCATCAGCGACGTGTTCGACGTGCGGCTGTCCCGTCCGCGCGAGCGCAACTCGCTCGACTTCCTGCGCCTGCGTGCGCGCCTCTTCGAAGCGCTGCACCTGGCCAAAGCCCAGCCCGGGCGCGCCGCCGTCGGCGGAACGCCGTTCGGAGTGTGATTCATTCCACATCCCGTTCTGCCTCTTGTCTTCCCGAATCCCCGAAGGAGGGGCAACTCATACCATGTCTGATCGAAAATTCGGCTTCCACACGCTCTCCCTGCACGCCGGCCAGCGCCCGGACCCAGCATCGGGTTCGCGCGCCATGCCCATTCACCAGACGACCAGCTACGTCTTCGAGGACGGCGACCACGCTGCTGCACTTTTCGCGCTGCAGCGCTTCGGCAACATCTATACGCGCATCATGAACCCGACGACCGCGGCGTTCGAAGAACGCGTCGCTGCGCTTGAAGGCGGCATCGGCGCACTCGCCGTCGCCAGCGGACACAGCGCACAGTTCATCACCTTCATGACGCTGCTGCAGCCGGGCGATCAGATCATCGCCAGCAAATATCTCTACGGCGGCACGCACACGCAGCTGGACATCACCCTGCGCAAGTGGGGCGTGGACACGGTGTTCGTCGATTCCGACGACCCGGAGAATTTCCGCCGCGCCATCACGCCGCGCACGCGCGCGCTCTACGGCGAGACCATCGGCAATCCGAAAATCTCCGTGCTCGACATCGCCGCGGTCTCGAAAATCGCGCACGAACACGGCGTGCCGCTGATCATCGACAGCACCTTCGCCACGCCGTACCTGTGCCGCCCGATCGAACACGGCGCCGACATCGTCATCCACAGCGCCACGAAATTCATCGGCGGACATGGCACCAGCATCGGCGGCGTCATCGTCGACAGCGGAAAGTTCAACTGGGGCAACGGCAACTTCCCGACGATGACCGAACCGAGCAAGGCATACCACGACATCCGCTTCTGGGAATCGTTCGGCGACTTTGCCTGGATTATGAAGGCGCGCGTCGAGACGCTGCGCGACGTCGGGCCGGCGCTCAGCCCATTCAACTCGTTCCTGTTCCTGCAGGGACTCGAGACGCTCGGCGTGCGCATGAGCCGCCACGTCGCCAACGCGCGCATCGTGGCCGAGTATCTCGCGACGCACGAAGCGGTCGAATGGGTGAACTACCCGTCACTGCCGAGCAGCCCGTATCACGCGCTGGCGCAGAAATACACGCCTGAAGGATCAGGCGCCGTGTTCACCTTCGGCATCCGCGGCGGCATCGACGCCGGCCGCGCATTCATCGCGTCGCTGCAGCTGTTCAGCCACGTCGCCAACATCGGCGACGCCAAATCGCTCGTGATTCATCCGGCCAGCACCACGCACGCGCAGCTCAGCGAAGAGGAACAGATCAGCGGCGGCATCGCGCCCAACATGATCCGCCTGTCCATTGGCCTAGAAGACGTCGATGATCTGCTCTGGGATCTCGGCCAGGCGCTTGAGGCATCGCAGCGCCCTGACCTCCCGGCGCGCACACTCAGCGTGCAGCATTCGGCGCTCGAGGCCATCGCCTGCGAAATTCCAATTAAGAAAACTGCCTGACTGCAACTGCGCAACGACTCTGGCCCAAGTCGATATTTTCTGCAAAACACGCTGTTCTTCCTACCGAAGGGAGAAGGACCAGCATGTTTTGCGACGGGAAATAGAACGGCCTGAATCACTGCGATAAAGTCATATGTCCAAGCACATCACCACCGCCGGCGAACGGCTGGAAATCCTTTCGAAATATCGCACCATCGCGATGGTCGGCCTGAGCAGCAATCCGTATCGACCAAGCCACTTCGCCGCGATCTATCTGCTCGCCGAAGGCTACAACGTCATCCCGGTGAATCCGCGCGAAACCGCAGTCCTCGGCCGCAAATGCTACCCCTCGATAACCGCCGCCGTCGCCGAGCACGCCATCGAAGTCGTCGATGTATTTCGCGCATCCAGGGACGTGCCACCAATCGCTGACGAAGCCATCGCAATTGGAGCGAAGGTGCTCTGGATGCAGCTCAGCGTGCGCAATGAAGCAGCTGCTCAAACAGCAGTCGACGCCGGCCTCGATGTCGTGCAGGACCGCTGCATGAAAATCGAACATGCGCGCTTCTTCGGCGGCCTGAACCTGATCGGCCTGAATACGGGCATCATCAGCGCGCGGCCGATTCGAAGGCTCTAACCGGACGACGGACGACGGACGGCTGTTGACGTGTCGCGACTCAGTTCGTGACAGCCGTCTGCCGTCCGCCGTCAGTCGTCTGCCGTCCGTCGTCTGCCGTCCGTCGTCTGCCGTCTGCCGTCCGTCGTCCGTCGTCTGCCGTCCGTCGTCTGCCGTCCGTCGTCTGCCGTCCGTCGTCTGCCGTCCGCCGTCAGTTCGCAAACACGATCCGCCCATCGCTCATATCGACGATCTGCGCCAGCGAATGAACCGGCACGTTCATTTCGGCCAGCACCGCGCGCCCGCCCTCGAACGTCTTCTCGATCAATGCACCGATGCCGACCATCTCAGCGCCTGCCGCGCGCGCAATGCGCGCGAGCGCCATAATCGTCTGCCCAGTCGCCAGAAAATCGTCGATGATCAAAATTTTCTCGCCGGAGCGCAGATACTCCGGAGACGCCATCACCTCGACGTCGCGCTTCTTCGTGTGCGACGGCGCCGTGGTCAAAAACACCGTATCCGGCATGGTGATCGGCTTGCTCTTGC
This sequence comes from Chloroflexota bacterium, assembly GCA_964201495.1. Classification (GTDB taxonomy): domain Bacteria; phylum Chloroflexota; class Anaerolineae; order J036; family Brachytrichaceae; genus CANJQH01. The sequence goes on from CAXNFZ010000256.1 coordinate 4,270, forward strand.
GCGCATAAACGATCGGCAGATTCATTACAAGCCCGGTCATCAGAGCAGGTGCGATGCCGCTGATTTCGCAAGTCAGAATTTTTGTCGCTCCACAGTCAGCAAACAATCGTGCAAACTCATGTCCACATGCATGCATAAGATGTGGATCGACCT
>CAXNFZ010000257.1:0-4401 GCA_964201495.1 Chloroflexota bacterium
CGGGGGCGGGCGATGGCGTGTTTTGCGGGTTTCATCAATTAGATTTTGAGCACTCCCATCACTCTCCACTCCCACCCCAACATGGGACAATCCTTCCCATGTCAAAACAATACAAACAAGCCGAGGACATGAACCTCGACGTAAAGAAAAAGTACTCAGCAATCCTCACCACCAGCAAGGGCAAAATCGTCATCGAGCTTTTCAATGACAAGGCGCCGATCACCGTCAACAACTTCGTCTTCCTGGCGAAGGAAGGCTTCTACAACGGCACCACCTTCCACCGCGTCATCAAAGACTTCATGGTTCAGGGCGGCGACCCGACCGGCACCGGCACCGGCGGCCCGGGCTATCGCTTCAAGGATGAATTCCGCGCCGACCTCAAGCACACCGGCCCCGGCATCCTCTCGATGGCCAACGCCGGCCCCGGCACGAACGGCAGCCAGTTCTTCATCACCCACGTCGCCACGCCGTGGCTCGACGGCCGCCACACGGTCTTCGGCAAAGTCGTCGAGGGCATGGACGCGGTGAACGCCATCCCCGAGCGCGACCCCCAGCGCGCCAAGACCCCCGGTGAGACGATCGAGTCAGTCGAGATCGTGGAAGCGGAGTAGGAAGTGATAGTTGATAGTGATAGTTGATAGTTGATAGTGATAGTTGATGGTGATAGTGAGTCACTATCCGCTATCACTATCCGCTATCCACTAGGACTTACATGCTCGGCGTCTTCGACTCCGGCGTCGGCGGCCTCTCGGTCTGGCGCGAACTGGCTGCTCTGCTGCCAGACGCGCCGATGATGTACCTGGCCGACCAGGCGCACGTGCCCTACGGTCCGCGTCCGCTGGACGAAGTGCGCCGCCTCACCGAGCGCTGCGCCCGCTGGCTGATCAGCCGCGGCTGTGACGTCGTCGTCATCGCCTGCAACACCGCGTCGGGTGCGGCGCTCGACGCACTCCGCGCAGCGCATCCGGCCACGTACTTTATCGGTGCCGAACCTGCCATCAAGCCCGCAGCGCTTCACACACGCTCCGGCATCGTCGGCGTGCTCGCTACGCAGTCCACCCTCACCAGCGCGCGCTATGCCAGCCTGCTGGTGCGCTTCGCCGGCGGCGCACACGTGCTCGAGCAGCCCTGCCCGGAATGGGTGATGCTGGTCGAAGCAGGCGACGCACTCGCCCCACGCGCGATCCCCATCGTCGACGCACGCCTGCGCCCGCTGCTCGACGCCGGCGCCGACGTGCTTGTGCTCGGCTGCACGCACTTCCCCTTTCTGCTGCCGCCCATCCGCACCGTGCTCGACGCGCGCGCCGTGCAGATCATCGACCCGTCCCCTGCCATCGCCCGCGAAGCCGCCCGGCACTATGTCGGCGCCCCGAACGCTCAACCGCGCCGTGAATTCTGGACCACCGGCGACCCGGCGCATTTCTCTCAACTCGCCAGCGCGCTGCTGGGCGCGCGGGTAGTCGCGAAACACATCGACGACTGACGGCTGCCACGTTTCAGTGCTGTCCCGGGGCCTCACAAGGGGCGAGGGTGCATCCGCCGTTGGGGGCGAAGGCAATTTCTCACGCGAAGCCGCGAAGAACGCGAAGAACGCGAAGAGGCCTGAATTCCGTTGCCAAAAAATCTTGCTCAAGCGAAGGTGCGGAAAGGCAATAAGCAGCTTTTTCCTTCGCGTTCTTCGCGGCTTCGCGTGAGACAAACCTGCTGTCGAAATTCGCCCCTTTTGGCGAATGCACCCCCGGGCGCGCTCTTCATCGTCCCTCGTACAATATCCAGGCACCTCATGCCACAGTTGAATCGCCCTTTCGCCCCTCTGGCGCGCAGCACCGCGCAGCGCCGGTATCAGACCGTCATCACCGTGCTGCTGGCAGTGCTCGACATGATCGGCGTGATCGGAGCGCTCTACCTGGCGTTCAAGCTGCGCGCAGTCGTGCCGATCCCGGAACCTGCGCGCATCTCACTGCGCTTCCTCGAGTTCTGGCCGCTCATCGCAATTCAGTCCGGCTGCGTCATGGTCTCGTTCTTTTTCGCGCGCATGTATCACCGCCGCCGTGCGCGCTACAGCAGCGACGAACTGACGGCCATCTTTTCAGCAGCCTCCATCGGTTCACTATGGAGCATCGCCTTCACTTCGCTGATCTTTCAGGAAGATCACGCCATCGCCAATTTCCCGCGCGCGGCGCTGGTCTACGCGTGGCTTCTCAGCGTCGTGCTGGTCATCCTCCTGCGCGCTCTGCTGGCCCGGGTGCAGCGCCTTCTGCAGCGACGCGGCATCGGTCGCACACGCGTGGCGCTCGTCGGCACGGGTGAACCGGCTGAGACGGTCATTCAACGCATTCACGAAGCTCCACGCCTGGGCTACGACCTCGTCGGCATGGCATCGACCAGCGATCTTCCGCCGCCGGAAGGCGTCCGCTCGCTCGGCTCCGTGGACGACATCGGCACGGTCATCCTGCGCGAAGGGATCGACGAAATCATCATCGCCATCCCAGAGGCGACGAACGACGATCTGATGCAGGTCATTTCGAAGTGCGACCGCAGCAGCATCGGCATCAAGGTCGTCCCGGACATGTTCCAGATTCTGGCCGGCCAGCTCAGCATCGGCGAACTCGGCGGCGTGCCGCTGCTGAACATGCGCGACGTCTCGCTGCGCGGCTGGAAGCTCACCCTCAAGCGCGCCATCGACATCGCCGGCAGCGCATTCGGCCTGATCGCCGGCGCGCCGCTGTTCTTCCTGACCGCCGCGCTCGTCAAGCTCGATTCGCCCGGCCCGGCGCTCTTCACGCAGGAACGCATGGGCCTCGACGGCGAACGCTTCCCCGTCTTCAAATTCCGCACCATGCGTGTCGACGCCGAAAAATTCGGCCTGTGGACGACCAGGGACGACCCGCGCCGCACGCGCCTCGGCGCCCTCCTGCGCCGCACCAACATCGACGAACTGCCGCAGCTCATCAACGTGTTGCTCGGGCACATGAGCCTCGTCGGCCCGCGCCCGGAACAGCCGCGCTTCGTCGAACAGTTCCGCGCCAGCATCCCGCGCTACATGGAGCGCCACCGCGAGAAGGCCGGCCTCACCGGCTGGGCCCAGGTCAACGGCCTGCGCGGCGACACCTCGATCGAAGAGCGCACCAAGTACGACCTGTGGTACATCGAGAACTGGTCGGTCTGGCTCGACATCAAGATCATCCTGCTCACCGTCTGGCAGACGATCGTGCGCGATAACAAGAACGCGTACTAAGCCACGCGCACGAATCACACCGTTCAGTTCTGCAGCGCTCGCGTGATCTCCGCCGCCACCTGCTCCGCCACGGTGCCGACGATGATGTCGCGGTGCGTGCAGCCGGGCACAGTCACGACGTCACAGCGTCCGCTGCATAGTCTCCCCCACTGCCGTCGCTCGGGCGGCAGCAGGTCCGTCTCGGCGCTCGTCACGATCAGCATTCGACCGCCGTATGGTCGAATCTCGTGCTGCCATGCCGCTTCACTCCGCGCTACGAACATTTTGTGCCTGCGCTGATACTGTTCGCTGATCGGCCGCAGCAGCGTGCGCACCATCCCACCGAACAGCCATGTCTTCAGCCGCCCATGTTGACGATGCCGCACCAGCTCGGCGATCTCGCGCAAATGATCGCCCAGCGTCAACTGATGGCGCGGGCGCAGGCGCATCCGCTTAGTAGTGGGGTCGAGCAGCACGACGAGTCCAGGCTCACGGTCCAGTTCCTGCAGGCGCTGCGCCAGCACCAGCGCAGGCCGCATTCCCCCACACGCTGCGATCAGCACCACGCTGCCCGTCCCGGCCACGCGCTGCACATCCTGCAGATAGAAATCGGCCAGGGCATCGTACGTGGCTGCGGGCTGCTCTCCCGGCGACCAGCCCGGCGGCTGCAGCAGATGGATCGGCCGCCCGCTGCCGAGCGCCTTCGCCAATGGAAGTTGTGCCATCGCGGTCCCATCGTTCGGCGGAATGACGAAGATCGGCGCCCCGTTCCCCTGCGACGCGTAGGTCATGAGCGTCGACCGCCCGACGGCTGCCGCGCCTGCGTCCAACCGCCCATGGCGCTCGCGCACCAGCACCGCCATCTCGAGCAGCGTCGGTCCCTGCGTCAGTTCCGAAAACGTCAGCTGCACGCCGAACCGCTTCTCGACCTCGGCGATCAGGCGCATCGCCTTCAGCGAATGTCCGCCCAGCGCAAAAAAATCTGCGTGACGATCGTCCACCGGCACGCCCAGCACGCTGGTCCAGAGGCGCGTAAGCTGCTGCTCGATCTCGCCCTTCGGCGGCGTCGCCCGGCCGTCCGTGCGTGCAGCCAGACGCGGCAGTCCCAGCGCTGCCGCCCGCGCTGCGTTCCGGTCGATCTTGCCCGTGGCCGTCTGCGGCAGTGTCGGGGCGACGCGCACGTC
>CAXNFZ010000258.1:0-4397 GCA_964201495.1 Chloroflexota bacterium
AACATCGTGAAAACGACCGCCGATGGCATCGACGGCGACGAGCTGCTGGCGCTGTATCGCGAAGGCGCCCCCAACGACGCTGGCTTCAGCGACGACGCCCGCTACCTTCAAATCATCCAATGGCTGGATCGCATCCACAAAATCGATCCGCGCGCCTGGCCATACATCTACGTGCAGGGCGCCACCGCGAACGACATCTTTTTCGTCGTCGACTTGTGGGCGCGCTATGAACCATCCAAATCCACGAAATTCCGCGAACCCTACATGTCCAAGGGCGCGATGCTGAACGGCTTCAAGGAATTCTATTTGCACGCCGACAAACCCTACACGGACAACTGGGGCACCTGGATTTCGGCCTACGCGCCGGTGCGCAACAAACAGGGCGAAATCGTCGCAGCGATCGGCGTCGACTACGAACAGTCCTATGTCGATCAGGTGCAAAGCGACATTCGCACCACCGTCGGCATCGGCTCCATTGGCGTATTCATCATTCTGGTCGTGCTGGTGTTCCTGATCTCGCGCGCGCTCACGCAGCCGATCGGCCGCCTCACCGCTGCCGCTCGCCAGGTCGGCGAAGGCAAGTACGATCAGAACATCGCACATCTCTCCGCCACCAAACTACGTGACGAAATCGTGGTCCTGGCCGAAGTGTTCACCAGCATGGCCGCCAAGATCTATCAACGCGAACAAAGCCTGATCCGCAAGGTCGAAGAACTCAAAATCGAAATTGACGAAGCCAAGCGCCAGAAGCAAGTCGACGAAATTGTCGACAGCGATTTCTTCCAGGACCTGCAGGCAAAGGCGAAGCTGATGCGCCGCAAACCCTAAGATGTTACGCCCACTGGATCGCTTTGCTGCCTACGTACAGAACCACTGGCTGGCGCTGGCCATTGCCTTCCTGCTGCTGTATTCCGGGCTGCCGGTAGGCGGCGCGCTGCTGAAGGCAGCCGGATGGGACAGCGCTGCGCAGGTGATCTATCAGCCTTACAAGGCGCTGTGCCACACCTACGGCTTCCGCTCGTTCTTTCTCTTCGGCGAAAAAGTCGTCTACTCGCGCACGGAATTCGAGCAGAAAACCGGCATCGACACGACGACAGCGCGCGGATTGCTCGCCGCACGCAACTACCAGGGCGACGCGCATGTCGGCTACAAGGTCGCCCTCTGCCAGCGCGACATGGCAATTTACCCAGCCATGGCGCTCGGCGGCATGCTCTTCGCTGTGCTGCGTCGGCGCATGCGCCCGCTGCCCTGGTGGCTTTTCGTCGCCGTCGGCGTGCTCCCAATTGCGCTCGACGGCTTCTCGCAGTTATTCAGCCAGCCCCCGTTCAGCCTCTTTCCCCCGTTTGCCTGGATCTCTCAACGCGAAAGCGTCTGGCCCCTGCGCGTCACCACAGGCGCACTGTTCGGATTTTCTGCCGCCTGGCTTGTCTTCCCCCTGATTGCATCCAGTTTTCCGCAGGATTTGCCGCAGGATTTGACGCAGGAATAGAGAACGCACCGAGCACGAATCAATCACGCATGATGAACGAGAACAGCACCGAGCAGCCACGACCCTCTGATGTGGAGTCCTCCGCCCTCGACGGCCATTCCCACACCGCGCCCCTGTCCGAATCTCCCGGTCCCCGCCGCAACCCGCTCGCGCTCCTCGTCCTGTTTGCCGGTGCCATCCTCTTTGGCGTCGGCGCTGCGTTCATCATCCTGAGCTACACGCAGCAGGACACCACCATCACCAGCGTCCCGCTCGGGGCGTCAGCACTGCTGCGCGAAGGCAAACCTGCCCCGCAGTTCACCCTCAAAACACTCGACGGCGCTCAGTCCATCTCACTTGCCGATCTGCGCGGCAAAACTGTCCTGATCAACTTCTGGGCCTCGTGGTGCCCGCCCTGCATCGAAGAAACGCCCGATCTCATCGCCGCCTACGCACAGCTCGCCGACCCCAACGTGGTCTTTGTCGGCATCGGCCTGCAGGACGAAAATGCCAATCTGCGCACCTTTGCCGCCGACAACAAGATCTCCTACCTCGTCGTTGAAGACCCCGACGGCAAGGTGGGCGACGCCTATGGCGTCCGCGGCATGCCCACCACCATCTACATCGACCGCAATGGCATCGTGCGCAAAATCGTCAACGGCGCGGTGCGGAAGGACGCGGTGGTGGAGCAGATGACGGCGCTGACAAAGGAGTGATCGTGGAAGTGGATAGTGATGGCGGATAGTCTCACTATCGGTAACTACTCAGGCCAGCCAGTTTTCCAACGTGAAACACGCTATTCCTTCCCCCGAAGGGGGAAGGAATAGCGTGTTTCACGGGAAATATTGATTTGGGCCTGAGTAGTTACCACTATCGACGATCACTATCCACGATCCACTTCTACAACGCGCAATACCGATCGATTCGCTCGGCGATTACGTCCAGGCTGGCCTTCCAGAACGCCTTCTTGCGCAGGTCGATCTTGAAGCGCTTCGCCAGCGTCACAGCATCGGCCATTCCGGTGCTGCCGAGCAGATTCTCGTATTCCCCCACGAAACGCTGTCCACGCTCGCGGTAGAGGGCGTACAGGCCAGTTCCAAACAACAGGCCGAAGGCATACGGGAAGTTGTAGAACGACAAGCCGGCAAAGTAGTAGTGCGGCTTCCACGTCCACATGTACTTGTGCATATACCGCTCGTCCAGCCCATCCCCGTAGGTCTCGCGCTGGCAGCGCAGCATCGCCTCGGACAGATCATCCGCCGACAGCTCGGCGGACGCACGGCGCTGAAATACCTCCGTCTCGAACAGAAAGCGCGAAGTAATGTCCACCACGACCTGCGTCTTGCCGATCAAATCAGTCTCAAGAATGGCCAGCTCAGCTGCCGGCCCGCTCGACTCCTCGAGCGCCGCATCGATGATCAGCGATTCGCAGAAGATCGACGCGGTCTCGGCCAGCGTCATCGGCGTGATCGTCTGCAAATATGGCTTGCCCACCAGACACTGATTGTGAAAGGCATGACCCAGCTCGTGCGCTACCGTGCTGACCTGATCGAGCGACCCGTCGTAATTGCAGAGGATGCGTGACTCGTCGACAGCGAGCACTTCGGTGCAAAACGCGCCGGCTCGCTTGCCCGGGCGCTGCTCGGCATCGATCCAGTTGCTGTCGAATGCCGTGCGCGTCATCGACAGCAGATTCGGGCTGAAGTTGCCGAATGTCTTTTCAAGCAGCCCGCGCGCGTCCGACCAGGAATACGTGCGCTCGTCACGGCCCACCGGCGCAAACAAATCCCACCACGGCAGGCCGCCCTCATGGCCAAACCGCTTCGCCTTGGCGCGCAGATAGCGCCGGAACTGCGGGAACGAGTCCTGCATCGCGCCCAGCATGGCATCCAGCGTCCTGCGGTCGATGCGCGCGGCGTCGAGCGCCGGGTGCAGATCGTCTTTGCGCCCGCGATGGCGGTTCAACGTCGACGCCGCACCCTTGACGCCGTTCATCGCTGCGCTCAGGGTTTCTTCAACCGACTTCCATGCCGCGTGCTCAGCCTCATACGCGCGTCGCCGCACTGTGCCATCAGCATCGTGCTGCATGATGTTAATCAGCGCCGGCATCGAAAGCTTCTCTGTTTTGGCACCCCGCACGCCGGCACCCTTGCGATTGAAATCGACAGTCAGCTGCGAAACGATATTGCCCTGCAGCTTGCTCCACGCGTTCGCCCCGCTCAGATCCAGTTCACCGGCCAGGTTCTCCTCGGCGTCGCTCATCAGATAACGGCTCTGTTCTGCCGCCTCGTTTAGAAAGAACGCGTGCGAGCGCACTGTGTCGTTGCCGTGCTCGATCGCCGCCGGCAGCCGGTCGGCGTGCGCACCGAGCCAGCCGCGGAAGCGCGTCTCAATCTGCCCGATGCGCACACCGAGCGGCTCAAAGCTGCTCAAGGCCTTGCGCGCCGCCTGATCGAAGGAGTCCGTGCTGACGAACGCGTAAATGTAGGTGCTGATGGTCGAATGCAGCCGCATCAGTGTGTTGAAGCGATCAAGGTAGCTCGACAGCGTCGACGCAAACACCGCAGCGCTCGGCTTCTTCGCAGCGCGCTGAATGTCGTTCTCGTCAAGATATTTCTCGAGCGCGCGTATTTGTCGTTCACACGATTTGATCGCAGCTTTGAGCTCAGCAGATTCGAGCGACGGGTAGACGTTGGAGAGGTCCCAGCGCGGCAGCGCGCCAAGCGAAGCAGAAGAAGCCATGCCGCGATTATCGCAAATCTGCACACGCACCGCAGAATCCGGGTGCATTCGCCAAAAGGGGCGAATTTCGACAGCAGATTTGTCTCACGCGAAGAACGCGAAGGAAAGAGCTTGTGATGGCTTTTTCGTGCCTTCGCTTGAGGAAGTTTCTTCGGCGACGGAATTCAGATTTCTTCGCGTTCTTCGC
>CAXNFZ010000259.1:0-4341 GCA_964201495.1 Chloroflexota bacterium
TGCCCCCCACCACAACCACTGACCTCCAATCCGCCGTGCGTGATTCGGCGCGCGTGCGCCTGCACGGCGCCGGCACGAAATTCGCGTCGACGTCCGTCGCTGACGCCGACGCGCTCGACCTGTCCGGCCTGCGCGGCATCATCGACTACCAGCCGAATGAATTCATCGTGCAGGCGTGGGCCGGCACGCCGGTGCGCGAAGTCGCCGACCTGCTCGCCGCGAGCGGGCAGTATCTGCCGTTCGATCCGCTGCTCGTCGACGCCGGCGCCACGCTCGGCGGCACCATCGCCGCAAACGCCTCCGGCCCGGAGCGCTTCCGCTACGGCGGCGTGCGCGATTTCCTGATCGGCTGTCACTTCATCGACGGCCGCGGCGAGCTGCTCACCGGCGGCGGCAAGGTCGTCAAGAACGCCGCCGGCTTCGACTACCCGAAGCTGTTCGTCGGCAGCCGCGGCTCGCTCGGCATCCTCACCGACGTGTGCTTCAAAGTCTTCCCGCAGCCCGAAACGTACCAGACGCTCGTCGCGCGCTTCGCTGACCTGCCCGCCGCACTCGCCGCGCTGAATGCGCTCACCGCCGCACCGCTCGATATTCACGCGCTCGACCTGGCCGTCGACGGCGACACATACGCGCTGGAGGTGCGCGTCGGCGGCCTGCACGCCGGCATGGACGCGCGCATGGAACGCGTGCGCAGCACCGTTCGCAGCTCGGACAGCGACATCCTGCGCGGCGACGACGAGGCCGCCCACTGGCGCCGCGTGCGCGAATTCGAGTGGATCGCCGGCCCAGTCGCAAAGATCCCGCTCACCCCGGCGCGCATTCCCACCCTGAACGCGGTGCTGCTCGGCGCGCGCCGCTACAGCGTCGGCGGCAACGTCGCGTGGGCCGGCGCCGACGATTCCCTCGATGCTGCGCTGCGCACCCTCGGCATGCATGGCCAAATCTTCCGCGGCGCCGACGCCGGCCGCGCACTCGGTGGAGAGCAGGACAACGCGTTTGCCCGCCGCGTCCGGCTTGCGCTCGACCCACAACAAAAGTTCAGGTAACCAACGTGCAACACACCATCCCCATCGACCAGATCGGCGTCCGCGGTCATGCCATGGCTGACCCCATCAGCGCGTGCGTTCACTGCGGCTTCTGCCTGCCAGCATGCCCCACCTACAAGCTGCTCGGCGAAGAAATGGACTCGCCGCGCGGCCGCATCGTGCTGATGAAAAACGTGCTCGAAGGCAAAGTCGACGCCGCCGACGCGCAGCAGTACGTCGACCGCTGCCTGGGCTGTCTCGGCTGCGTCACCGCCTGTCCGTCGGGCGTGCAGTACGGCGAGCTGCTGGTGTCGTATCGCGCGCACACCGAACAGACGCGCGAACGCGGCGTCGTCGATCGGCTGGCGCGCACACTGGTGCGTGAGACGCTGCCGTACCCTAGTCGTTTCCGCGTCGCTGCGGCGCTGGGCGGAATCGGCCGCCTGACCGAAGGGCTGCTCCCCGGCCCGCTGCGCGCGATGCTGGCGCTCCTGCCAAAATCACTGCCACCAGCCGGTGACCCACTGCCGGAAATCATCCCAGCCCAGGGCCCGCGCCGGGCGCGCGTGGCGCTGCTGACCGGCTGTGTGCAGCAGGCGCTCGCCCCGCAGATCAACCGCGCCACCGCACTGGTCCTCGCCCGCAACGGCGTCGAGGTCGTCGTGCCGCGCGGCCAGGGCTGCTGCGGTTCGCTCGGCATGCACACCGGCGACGACGCAGCCGCGCGCGCGCACGCCGCCCACAATCTGGGCGTCTTCCCGGACGACGTCGACGCGTTCGTCACCAACGCCGCCGGCTGCGGCAGCGGCATGAAGGAGTACGGCCTGCTTTTTCGCGGCCACGCACTCGAAGAAAAAGCGCGCGCCTATGCCGCAAAGACGCGCGATGTGAGCGAGTTCCTCGACGAGCTCGGCCTGCTCCCGCCGCCGGTGCTCGCGGAGCCGCTCACGATCGCGTATCACGACGCCTGCCACCTCGCGCACGCCCAGGGCGTCGTCGGCGCACCGCGCCGTCTGCTCACTGCTGTCGGCAACCTGACCCTGCGCGAAATTCCCGAAGGCGAAATCTGCTGCGGCTCTGCCGGCACCTACAACATCGAACAGCCCGAACTCGCCGCACAGCTCGGAGAACGCAAGGCGCGCAACGTCATGAAGACCGACGCCCAGGCGCTCATCACCGGCAACATCGGCTGCATGGTGCAAATCGAACGCAACCTCGAAGCCGCCGGCCACCCCATGCCCGTCCTGCATACGATGGAGGTGCTGGCGGGGGCGTATGCTACCGCCAATCCACCAGCCGCCACACTTCCTCTCGGGTAGGCATATTCCTGCCGGTGCCGAGCTTCTGCACCTTGGCGGCGCCGACGGCGTTAGCGAAGCGCGCCGCCTCAATCACGTTTCCGTGCTGCAGCACATCGAACAGAAAGCCTGCAGCGAACGAGTCGCCGGCGCCGGCCGTGTCGCGCACATCGACCTTCAGGCCGGCGATGTCGACGCGCGGGCCGTCGCCCACGTAGCACGAGCAGCCCTGCGGCCCACGCTTGATGATCACGTCGCGCGCGCCGTGCGCCTGCAGCCAGCGCGCCGCAGCGTCGGCGTCGGCCGCGCCGGTGAAGGTGAGCGCCTCGTCCTCCGTCAGCAGACAAGCCCGCGAGTTCGCCAGCACCGCCAGCGCCTTGTCGCGCACGACCGCATCAGAGACAATCGGGCCCAGGTCGCAGTAGACCGGCACGCCGGCCTGCACGGCAATCTGCAGCGCCGGGATGGCAATCTCACCCACACGCGGTTCGTGCAGCGCATATCCCGGCACGAAGAACGCCGCCGCGCCCTCGATCAACGCGCGCTCGGCTTCACCGAGGCGCAGCTCATCGCCGAAGCCTTCGTGCACCAGAAAAACATGCTGGCCGGCGTCGTCGATCATCACGATCACCGACATGTTCACCGAGCCTTCACCACGCTGCACGCACGAGACGTCGACGCCCTCGTCACGCAGAATCTGATAGACCTGCTCGCCGTTGCCGTCTGCGCCGATCGTGCCCAGTGCCGCCGCGTGCGCACCGAGCCGCACCGCGGTCAGCAGCGAATTGCCGGCGCCGCCCGGCTCGATGCCGATCGAATGGATGTTCTGCACGCGATTCGCCTCGATGGGCAGCCGTTCGACGTGCATGACCACGTCCGTCACCAGGTCGCCGAAGAATACGATGGGTTGCATTATGTAAGGTTTTTCCCCGTCTTCTTCCTCTAATTCAGGTTGTAATGCGGCAGCAGCGCGCCCGGCTCGATCGACTCGTTCGGCCGCTGATAGCGGTTGTCGGTCGACAGGCGCAGGCGGTCGCCGCTCAGGTTCGGATTGGCCTTGTGCACGGTGTACGCGTGGAAGAACAGTGCGTCGCCCGGCTGGAAGTGGGCCGAATGCCACACCGGCGCGTCCGGCAGCGCAAGCTCCTCAGCGTCGACGCCGCGGCCACCGACTGCGCCGGCCGTCAGTTTGTCATGCTCGCGGAACCCAAGCCGATGCGACCCCGGCCACACCGACAGGCCCCCGAGCTCGTTCGGAATATCGCCCAGCGGCACCCAGCACGAGTACGTCTCGACGGTGCCGCGAATATAGAAATGGTCCTGATGCGGCGGCGTGGTGGCAACCTCGTAATTCGGAAACGTAATGCGCCCGATGCGGCGCGGATGCACCAACGGCTGCGCATGATTCAGCAGCTTCGCCGCAACGCTCATCAGGTTCGGATGCTCCGGCAGCCCATGGAACCCGGCGTCCTTCAGCACTTTGCGATACACAGCGAAGTAGTCCTGCTTGCCTTCGGTCGTCGGCGGATACGCCAGATTGGCGTAGCCATCCGCCAGCGGCCGCGAGGCATCGAGCCAGCCAGCCTCAGCGCAGAATCCGAGGACGGTCTCCCGAACGCGCTGAATTACGTCGGCCGGAACAGCGTTGCGCACGAAGACGTACCCGTGTCGAAACATGCGGCCGCGCAGGATGGTGGCTTTGTCGTCGAGCTTCGATTCAAGAAAAGGCAGAACGAGAGAGTTGGTCATCGAGACGGAATGATATTTCAGATTTCAGATTTCGTAACTACTCAGGCGCAAATCAGTATTTCCCGCGAAAAACGCTAGAAAACTAGCTGGCCTGAGTAATTACCAATTTTCGTAACTACTCAGGCCTAAATCAGTATTTCCCGCGAAACGCGCTATTCCTTCCCCCGAAGGGGGAAGGAATAGCGCGTTTCGCGTTGGAAAATGGATGGCCTGAGTAGTTACGAAATCTGAAATCTCTAGCGTCGCTCGATGATCGCTCCGAGGCCTCG
>CAXNFZ010000260.1:0-4146 GCA_964201495.1 Chloroflexota bacterium
AATCCGGCACCTCCGGCAACGCGCCGCCGCGCGCCGATTCCATGCGCATCCAGTTCAACATCTCATCGCTGCTGCGGTCCTTCGTGCGCGTCGCCAGAAATCGCACGGCGTGAATGGCGAACACCATGCGATCGCCTTCTCCATACTGAAATCGCTGCCGCAGCCGGTCGAGCGACTCGATCAATACCGGCGCCGTCACATCGCCGAAGCCGATGTCCTCGACCGAAATCACGCACAGCCGGTCCCACATCTTCTGCTCGAGCTCTCTGCTCGTCGCCGCCATCTCATACGCCAGCAGCGCCGCGTTCTCCACGCGCCCACGCCGAATCTCTTTCTGCATCGCAGAAATTACTTCGTCCGCAGCAAACCCGCGAACCGTCTTCGTTCTCGTCCATGGATCAAACATTTCCAATTCCTCCTCTTGCTCCTCTCTTCCCTCTTCCCTCTCTCCCCTCTCTTCCCTCTACCCTTTTCTTCCCCGCAGCTCCTGCAGCGCTTCTTCCAGCCCGGCGCTCGCCGCGGCATAGTCCACTGTGCGCAATTTTCGATCGCGCATCAACCATGCACCATCAACCATCGTGTCAGTCACATGCAGGCCGCTGATCGAATACACCAGCGCGGTATACACATCCTGTGACGACGGGCCCCACCCGATCTCGTCCAGGTCCAGCGCGATCACATCAGCACGCTTGCCGACTTCGAGTGAACCTGTCTGCGCATCAAGTCCGAGTGCGCGCGCCGCGCGAATAGTCGCCATCTCCACGATCGTGCGCGCCGCAACCGGGTTCGGCTCGCCCTCGCGATAGCTCGACAATTTGCCGAGAATCTGCATCTCCTTGAACATGTCGTACGAGTTGTTCGCGGTGACGTTGTCGGTGCCGAGCGCGACCGATATTCCCTCCGCCAGCATGCGCTTCACCGGCGCCGCGCCCTTGCCCGCGCGCATGCACGACGACGGCGCGATCAGCGCCGTGAACGGCGCCGCCGCCAGCGTCGCAAAATCTTCGAACGGGATCGTCAGGCAGTGCGCCGCGATCAGCCGGCGCTCCAGCACGCCGATCTCGCGCATCTGCTGCACCGCGCTGCGCCCATAGTGCTCGCGGCAGTAGTCGTCTTCTTCGCTCGACGTCGACAGATGAATGTGCAGTCCGGTGCGATGCGCATCGGCCAGCGCCAGCTCAGCGCGTATTGTGGAAATCTGGTTATCGACGAAGAACGCATGCGGGCCGATCCAGCCGCTCAGCCGCGCGTCGCCGCGCAGCGAATCAAGGAACTCACCCGTGGCGCGAATCGCCCAGTCGTGCGCGTTGTCATCTCCGACCTCGACGACGCCGTACGCCAGCGCCGCGCGCATACCGCTTGCACGCACCGCCGGTACGATGCGGTCCATGTAGAAATACTGGTCGGCGAAGCACGTCGTGCCGGTGCGAATCATCTCGCCGCACGACACGCTCACCGCCGGCGGCACCATGTCCGGCGTCATCACCAGCTCCCAGTCGCGGATGCCGTGCACCCAGCCTTCCATCGTCAACAGCGAGTAGCCCTCCGACAAGCCGCGAAACAGCGTCATCGGCGTGTGCGTGTGCGCATTGATCAGCCCAGGCATCAACAGCCGCCGGCCAAGATCGATCGTCTCGACCGCGTCGCCCGCCGCCGCCTGCACCTGCGCCGCCGGGCCGACGGCCTCGATCGCGCCGTCGCGAATCAGCAGCGCGCCGTCGCGGATCACGTCAGCTCGTTCGTCCATCGTCAGGATCTGCGCCGCGCGCAGCAATGTTCGTTTCATATGCGTATTTCCGGCGCCTACTCAGGCCTTCCACGCTGCGTCGATCATCTCGAACGCGCGCTCGTAATCCAGATCGACCACCACGCGCGTATTCGGCTGCGCACGGCGGAATTCGAGCGTCGTCAGCGCACGCCCGGCGTCGTGGCCGACGTCGATCTTCACGCGCGCCACGCGCTCGTCGCGGATCAACGTCGGATCGAGCGCCACTGCGACGGCGAGCGGATCGGGCATCGGGAACCCGCTGAGCTTGAACTGCTCGCGCATCCTGACGTTAATCTTCGACACCATCGTGTTGAAGAAGCGCGCGCGCGCCGTGCCGGCCTGCGCCACCGCATCGAAGCGCTCGAAGGCGTACATGCAGTCGAGCGACGCCTCCCACGGCAGCATCTCCACCCGCGCGTCGAACCGTTCGAATACGATCTTGGCCGACTCGGGATCGATGGCGATGTTGAACTCGGCGGCGCTGCTCTGGTTGCCCTGCGCACGCCACGCGCCGCCCATCACCACCAGACGGCTGACGTTGCGAGCGAACTCGTGGTCAAGATTGCAGGCCAGCGCGATGTTCGTCAGCGGCCCGAGCGCGATGATCGAAAAATGTCCGGCATGCTCGCGCGCCAGCCGCACCAGCGCCGCCGCAGCGTGCTCCGCTTCCGGCGTGCGCGCCGTATGCGACAACCCGGCGTCGCCGAGGCCGTCTTCGCCATGAAAATCCGCAGCGTCGACGTACGGCTCGATCAGCGGGCGATCACAGCCCGAATAAAACGGTACGTTCACGCCCAGCACATCCAGCACTGCGCCGACGTTGACATTGACTTTGTGCAGCGGCACATTGCCGGCCACGGTCGTCAACGCAAGCAAGTTGAAATCGGGGTAACGCCCAGGCACGAAAGGCATGGCGATGCCGATCGCATCATCTACGCCGGCATCGGTGTCAATAATCCAGTTCATTGAGATGGAATTGTATGGCGCACCAGAATGACAGAACTTCATCGGGAGTGCGCAAAGCCCAGTTGGTATCCGCGAAACACGCCACCGCCCGCCCCCTTCGGGGGCGGGCGGTGGCGTGTTTCGCGAGTTTCATCAATTAGATTTTGAGCACTCCCACTGCATCCCAATCTGCCCCTCGTTGCCGCGCTATTTTCACAAAAAAACGCACGCCCTTTCGGACGTGCGTTGTAGTGGACCTGAAGGGAATCGAACCCTTGACCTCCTCAGTGCGATTGAGGCGCGCTCCCAACTGCGCTACAGGCCCGGAACACAAAAGGCGCACTTGCGTGCGCCCCAAGCGGGAGACGGGATTTGAACCCGCGACCTATTCCTTGGCAAGGAATCGCTCTACCACTGAGCCACTCCCGCGAACGGACCAAAGTATACACTACTTTCAACTTTCGGCCCACTCAATGCCAACGGTCGGGATTGAACCGACGACCCCACGATTTTCAGTCGTGTGCTCTACCAGCTGAGCTACATTGGCCTCTGAGCGAATGAGACTATACCGAAGACGATGGCGAATGTCAAGATGTTTTAAGGATTTCAGATTTCAGATTTACGCCAGCGAAGCCATCAGCGCGCGCGCGCGGCGCTTCATTTCCTCAAGCCCGCCATCCTGCTTGACATACGGCCCGATCAACGCACTGCCCATGCCCACGCCGACGGCGCCGGCTTTGATGAAATCCTTTGCGTTCTCCGGGGTCACGCCGCCGGTCGTCACAAACGACACGTGGTCGAGCGGCGCGCGCACGTTCTTGAAGTAACCCAGCTCGGCCGGGAACAGCTTGATCAATGTCGCGCCAGCGTCGACGGCGTTCATGATTTCAGTCGGCGTGTACGCACCCGGAACCGAGCACAGGTCTCGTTCGAGACAGAAACGCAGCACGCCGTAGTTGGTGTTCGGCGCCACAATGAACTGCGCCCCCGCCTCGACGGCCGATTTCGCCTGCGGAACATTCAACACGGTGCCGGCACCGACCAGGAACGCATCACCGAGCACACGCCGCATCTCGGCGATGCCCTGCTCCGCCTGCGCCGAATTCAAAGTGATCTCCATCGCGGTCACGCCACTTTCCGCCAGCGCCTCGGCGATGCGCGCGAACCAGCCGACGTAGTCTCCGCGCAGAATGGCGATGACCTTGCTCTTGGCGATGAACTCTTTTGCCTGTTGTGCGTTCATGTAGGCCAGAATTTTAAGCGCTTCGCAGCCAGGCCCCGGCACGGGCACGGGTGCATTCGCCAAAAGGGGCGAATTTCGACAGCAGATTTGTCGTAACTACACAGGCCATCCATTTTTCCAACGCGAAACGCGCTATTCCTTCCCCCGAAGGGGGAAGGAATAGCGCGTTTCGCGGGAAATACTGATTTAG
>CAXNFZ010000261.1:0-4135 GCA_964201495.1 Chloroflexota bacterium
CCCCGTCCCCTTCGGGGGCGGGGGATGTCGTGATTCGAGAGTTCTTATCAGGGCATACCGTCGGCCATCACAAAATTCGCCCCTTTCGGCGAATGCACTCATTCCGTTCGTTACAATCACGCCCGTTTCTCACGCCAGGCGTGAAAGGGGTATACGAACGTGATTGTTGTAAAAGTCGGCGGCAGCGCCGGAATCGACTACGACTTGTTCTGCGATGACATCGCACAGCTGGTGAAGACGGGCGAGCAGGTAGTGCTCATCCACGGCGGCTCGCACGAGACGAACGTCATCAGTGAAAAGCTCGGCAAACCGCCGCGCATCCTGACCTCCCCGCAGGGCTACACTTCGCGCTACACCGATTCGGAGACGCTCGACATCTTCGCCATGGTCTACGCCGGCAAGATGAACACACGCATCGTCGAACGCCTGCAGAAACGCGGCGTCAATGCAGTCGGCCTGAGCGGCATCGACGGACGGCTGCTCGAGGGCCCGCGCAAGGCAAGCGTGCGCGCCGTCATCGACGGCAGACAGGTGCTCGTGCGCGACGATTTCACCGGCAAGGTAGAAAAAGTCAACGCCGCCCTGCTGCACCTGCTGCTCGACGCCGGATACACGCCGGTGCTTACCCCGCCCGCCGTCAGCTACGAAGGCGAGGCGATCAACGTCGATGGCGACCGCGCCGCTGCGATGGTGGCCGCGGCGCTCGGTGCGAAGCAGCTGATCATTCTTTCGAATGTGCCCGGCCTGCTCCGCAGCTTCCCCGACGAAAGCACACTCATCCGCGACATTCGCTACGCCGACCTCGAGCAGGCCCTCGGGTTCGCCGAAGGCCGCATGAAAAAGAAAGTGCTCGGCGCCACTGAAGCAATCGCCGCCGGCGTGGAACAGGTGATCTTCGGCGACGCTCGTCGCGCTCGCCCAATCTGGAATTCGATGAACGGCGAAGGCACGGTCATTCACAAGTAATCACAAGTGATCGACAGCCGTCCCCCGACGGCAAACACAAGCTCGTGAATTCATGGATGTATCTCTCATTCTCTCGAACCTGCTGAACCCGCCGGTGCTCTTTTTCTTCCTGGGCATCGGCGCCGTCCTCGTCAAATCCGACCTGGAAATTCCGCAGCCTTTGCCGAAATTTTTCTCGCTGTACCTGCTGTTTTCGATCGGCTTCAAAGGCGGCATCGAACTGAACCACAGCGGGGTGACTACGCAGCTGCTGTACGTGCTGATCGCCGGCATCGGCATGTCTGCGATCGTGCCGCTCTACGTATTTCCGATGCTCCGCCGTCGAGTCGACGTCTCGAACGCTGCAGCCATCGCCGCCACGTACGGCTCGATCAGCGCGGTCACATTCGTCACTGCCGTGGCATTCCTCGACCAGATTGGAATGACGTCGAGCGGATATATGGTAGCGATTATGGCCTTGATGGAATCTCCCGCAATCATCGCCGGCATTGTGCTGGCGAGGCGCGCCGGCGTAAGCAAAGGCGTAGATTCAGACCAGCATGGCGCAAGCGGCCTGCTGCGCGAGGCGCTCTTCAACGGCTCAGTTCTGCTGCTCCTCGGCAGCCTCGCCATCGGCGTGATCACCGGCGCCCGCGGCGAGAAAGCGCTCTACCCGTTCACCAGCGAAATCTTTCAGGGCTTCCTCAGCCTGTTCCTGCTCGAGATGGGCATGTCGTCGGCGCGGCGCTTCAAGGACTTGCGCGCATTCGGCCTCATGCCGCTCACATTCGCAATCGGAATTCCTCTCGTGAACGCCACGCTCGGTATCGGCCTGTCATGGCTGATCGGCCTGAGCCAGGCCGACGCGCTCATCTTCACAGTGCTATGCGCCAGCGCCTCGTACATTGCCGTCCCTGCCGCGATGCGCATGTCGCTGCCGGAATCCAATCCCGGCCTGTTCGTGCCGATGGCGCTGGCAATCACTTTTCCATTCAACGTCGCCATCGGAATTCCGCTCTATCTGGGCATCATCGAGCGGCTGTGGAAATAGCAGAAGCAGCAGAAAATCGATAGGTAATTTTTCGTAACTACTCAGGCCTGAATCAGTATTTCCCGCGAAACGCGTTGGAAAATGGATGGCCTGAGTAGTTACTTTTTTCCCTTCGCACCCTTCGCGTTCTTCAGATTTCCGTCGAAATCCCCCCAAACGCGAATCGCCAATGCCTGTCGAGCGCGACCGCTGCTGGGTGCGCAGGGCGCACAGCGGGACAGAAGTGCGAAAGACTCACGCATCCCAATGCAGCCGCCTTCACAAAAAAACTGCGTCTCCGTGTGAGGTTCCGCGACCTCCGCACATCGCAGCGCCTGAAGCCTGCCGTCAGGCCGCTGCGATGTCACGCAGCAGCTCCGGCAGGTACTGCAGCAGGTCGCCCGCAAGCATGCCGGCCTCACCGTGCGCCGCCCGCCAGCGCTCTCCAGCACGGCCGTGCAGATACGCACCGCACACCGCAGCATCGAACGGCTTCACACCCTGCGACAACATGCCGAGGATGCATCCAGCAAGCACGTCACCCGTGCCCGCCGTGGCCATCGCAGGATTGGCGAAGGGCATCACCACCGCACGCCCTTCCGGAGCAGCGATGACCGTGTGCGGTCCCTTCAAAAGCACTACATGCCCCCACTCTGCAGCGTAACGCAGCGCGATGCCGATGTGGTCGCGCTGCACGTCACGAATCGACGTGCGCGTCAGACGGGACATCTCGCCGTCGTGCGGGGTGAGCACCGTGCGCGGCGGCAGCAGCTTGTGCCAGTCATCACGTTTCGCCAGCAGATTCAAACCATCGGCGTCCACCACCAGACGCCCTTCCAGATCGGCCCCGACCGCCTCCAGGAACTGATACACAAATTCGCCTGCAGACTCGGCCTGGCTCATTCCAGGCCCCATCAACACCGGCGCCCGGTTACCACTGATCGACATCCAGCGCGTAATTACCGGTACCGATTCAGCCGTCATCGCGCCGGGCGAATCGTGCAGCGTAATAAAAGTCGCCTCGCGAATCACGATTGCGGCAATGGCCTTGACGCTCATCGGCACCGCCATCGTCACCACACCAGCACCAGCGCGATACGCCGCGGTCGCTGAAAGAGCCGGAGCCCCGACAAAATCGTCACAGCCTCCGATTACAAGAGGACGGCCGTGCGTGCCCTTGTTCGCGTCGCATCGACGCACAGGCAGAAGCGGACCCACGAGCGTCTCATCGGCCAGCACCGCCGTCGGCGCTGGAAGTTCCACAGCCACGGCGTCTTCATCACGCCGATGCGTTCCAATGCCGATATCCACCACCACAAGTTCACCGCATGCTGCAGCCGCCGGATAGCTGTAGTGGCCGCGCTTCGGCGCATGAAACGTGATCGTCAAATCCGCCGGCACCACGGCCGCATCGATCTCGCCCGTGTCAAAATTCATGCCGCTCACGCCGTCGAGTGCGACGAGCAGCGGCAGCCGATCACCGCGCAGCATCTCGCGCACGTTGGTCACTTCGTTCAAAATGTCGCGCAGATCACCCTCGATCGGCCGCGACACACCAGAGCCAAGCAGCGCATCAACAACGACGTCGGCGCGCAGCAGCAGCGACCACAGGTCACCGAGTCGCTGCAAACGCCCTTCACCACTGGCCTCGACGCCGTCGATGTAGATGCCGTCAGCGATCAGATCCTTCAGTGTGGCGCGCACATAGTTGGTGATCGGGCTTTGCGAGCGCCTTGCATTGACCACCAGCATGTAAATCTGCGGCGTCACGCCGAGCCGCGCCAGCTCTTTCGCACAAGCCAGCCCATCGCCGCCGTTGTTGCCTTTGCCGCACAACACCACCACGCGCGTCTCCGACGGCGCACGCGGGTTGAACCGCGGCGAGCGTCGGATCTGCTCAAAAATTACGCGCGCCGCGGCCTGCCCCGCGTTCCGCATCATCTGCGCGTAGGTCGGATTCGCGACATGGTCGGCCCGCCGCTCAATCTCGCGCATCTCCGCCGTAGTCACGATCGGGGTCTGTTTCTTCACTTCAACACCATCCACTCCACCCTTCTTCGTTCGCGCGTCTGCTCAGGCCCGTCGATTTCCCATCACGCAACACGCTAAGTGAGTCACCAAAAGTTCTGGCGGCAGATTCGCCTCCCCCGCAAAGCGGGG
>CAXNFZ010000262.1:0-4118 GCA_964201495.1 Chloroflexota bacterium
ACGGAGGCTGGTGGCTGCGCGTGCTCAGCGGCCGCCGCACCACGATTCCCCCCATGCAGTCACAGGCGGAAACGCAACCCACTCCCAACGAACTGGAACGCATACGCACATTCGCCTCCCTCACAGACGGCAGTGTGCCCGCCGACGAGGCTGTACGCCGCCTGCGCACGCTCGGTGTGACGCACGTGTTCGTCGGCCAGATTCAGGGCACGTCCAACCACCCGCCGGGCGGCCTGACCGTCGCCGCGCTCGACGTACTTCCAGCCGCGCGGGCAATCTATCGCGAAGATCGCGTGGGGATTTATGACATCCGCTGATCGACGTCTGCGCATCTGCGTCGTGTCGCAGCAATATCGTCGCGTCGTGAGCGGCATCGGCGTGCATGCGCGCAACCTCACGCACAGGCTGCATGCCGACGGACACAACGTGCATCTGCTCGTGCCCGCCGACGAAGCGCCCGTAGATGCACCGTTCCCCGTGACGACGGTGCCGCCGGCAAAGCTGCGCGGCTCGCAGGCGCGCTGGTTTTCGCTTGCCCTGAGCTTCGGCGCTGCGCTGCGCGCGCTCGAACGCGACCAGCACTTCGACGTCGTGCAATTCACAGACGCGCGCGAATCGCTTTTTCATCGCAGCTCAGCACAGGTGATCGGTCACATCAACGACACCTATTCAGCCGACGTGCAGACGCTGGCCTACTACCGCGCGCGCTACGGCGACGCCGTGCAGCGCTGGGCGTACTATCGCGTCGTTCACGCACTCGAGGCACGCGCGCTGCGCAGGCTTTCATGCGTCGTCGCCAACAGCCGCTTCACCCTGCGCACGATCCAGACCGCGTACGGCCTGCGCGACGCACAGCTGCACCTGTGCTACAAAAGCGTCGACGTCGAACAGTTCCGACCTGCGCACGAGCTGCGCACACGCATTCCGTCCCACCCGCCGCGCGTGCTGTTCGTCGGCGGCAACATGCAGCGTAAAGGACTGCCTACTCTGATCGCCGCAGCAGCGCTGATCGCTGAGCGAGTGCCCGACGTCGAATTCGTCATCGCCGGCCGCGACGCGGCGCAGGCGCGCATGGAAGCGCAATGCGAAGCGCTCGGTGTGCGCGCACGCTTTCATTTCCTCGGCCTGCAGAGCCAGGCCGAACTGCTGCAGTGCTACGCCGCAGCCGACGTCTTCGTGCTGCCGGCGCTGACCGAGGCGCTCGGCATCGTTTTTCTCGAAGCCATGGCCGCCGGCGTGGCCGTGGTGGGGACGAATGTCGGCGGCATCCCGGAGATCATCACCGACGGCGAAAACGGCCTGCTCACGCCGCCCGAAGATCCACGCGCGCTGGCCGATCGCATCATCACGCTGCTGACGCAACCGGACCTGCGCGCGCGGTTCGTGCAGGCAGGCGCGCGAACGCTCGAACGCTTCAGCGTCGAAGCCATGATGCGCTGCACGTATGGGCTGTATCGGATGGCGGACAGCCTGCCTTAAGCGAGGCGTGGAGAAGGACGACAGACGGCGGACCGCCATCTGACCGCCATCAACGTAATTGCATACGTCTCCCCCGCTTCGCCGGGGAAAAGCTGTCTGTCGTCCATCATCAGTCGTCCGTTGTCCGATGCAGCCCCGCCACCGCCTCGCGGAACGCTGCGCGCACGGCGGCCACGCCGCCGCACTCTCTCGCGCGCGCGGAGCCGGCAACCGAGAGACGACGACGCAGATCGGCATCCGCCAGCAGCGCGCGAATGCCATCGGCCAGCGCAGCCGGGTCGCCCATGCGCACCATCCAGGCGTGCTCGCCGTGCGTGAACAGCTCCCGATTCGCGGCGTTGTCGCCCAGAATCGTCGGCCGGCCGACCGACATGCACTGGAAAGATTTTGCACCAATCACGCGCGCGGCTTTTTCTGAACGGCCGAAATGACCGCCCAGACAGATCGCCGCCGCGGCAATTTCGTCGGGCAGCGCCGCGTAGGGCACGGAGTCGACGAATTCGAGATTGTCCAGCCCCAGTTCAGCTGCCTGCCGCCGCACCGCCGCAGACTGCTGGCCGGCGCCGACGATGCGAAAAGTCACGCCCTCCTCTCGCAGCAGATGTGCCGCGTCGAGAATCACATCGACTCCGTGCAGGGGCAAAAAAGTTCCGTAAAACAAAATCCGACGTGAGACATCAGAGAAAGGATCGATCGGTCGCGGCCGAAAGTGTTCGTCATCGCAGCCGACATAGACCACGCGCAGCTTGTCGCGCGGCACGCCGAACGTGCGGTGGAAGAACTCCGCGTGCGCGTGCGTGTCGACGATCACCCGATCAGCCCGGGCGCAGGCAGCGTGATCGAGCTGAAAAAGCAGCCGGCCGGGCAAAGAATCCGGGGCGAAAATCCGCCGGTCGAAGCAGTACGTGTCCCACGTCGACACGAACGCGTCGAGCACAAGTGGCCGACGCCAGCGCAGACGCACCGGGAACACCAGCGGCTGGCCATAAAAACCGATGAACGTGAAGTCTGGCACGCTTCGCGCAGTGAGCGCGCGCAGCGCGATGCGCAACAGATTCAGCGACAGCCGCCCCTTGCGCGGCGCGATCACCTGCACGTCGCCCAGCAACTGAAGCGCGTCGACGGCGGAGAGGTTGCGTGGATATTCCGCCTCGCGGCCGCAGACGAACGCAATCGCCGGGCGACGCGGCTGCATCTCGTGCACAGTCAGGATCGACCTCCACCGGCCCATCGTCGCAGCCGCGTCGGGGAAAGGGAAATCATGCGCGAAATCGAGAGCGGCGTCCCGCAGGCCAATCTGGGCATGCGCGCGATGGTAACATGCGCCGACGCGGTGACAGACATGATCGAAATACGACACACCGGCATGTCCTCTTCAGAGGACACCAAGCGCGCCTACGACCAGATCTATTCCGGAGACGGCATACTTCTGCGCGATTCAATGTATCTGTGGCTGATCTCGCTGCTTAGTGCGCAGCCGGGGGAGTCGCTGCTCGATATCTCATGCGGAGAAGGCCAGCTGGTCAGGCTGGCGCAAGACACCGGGCTGCGCGCGATGGGCATGGATTTTTCCGTCCAGGGCGTGCGCCGCGGCGTCGAGCGCACATCTCGCAACAATTTTGCCGCGGCCGACGGCGAGCGCATGCCCGTGGCGGACTCGAGCGTCGACCACGTGACGCACATCGGCAGCCTGGAGCATTATCACAATCCACCGCAGGGCGCGGCGGAGATCGCGCGTGTGCTGCGGCCGGGGGGAACTGCCGTGGTGCTTCTGCCGAACACATTCGGGGTCCTGCACCTCGGCTACGTGGCCCGGCACGGGGACGTATTCGACGACGGCCAGCCGGTGCAGCGCTACGCCTCGCGGCGCGCATGGGAACGCATGCTCACCGCCGGCGGCCTGCGCGTGACGCACGTCACGGGCACGTCCGGGTACGTTCGGCCCCGCACCCTGAGCGACGTCGCGTGGATGGCGCGCCGGCCCGCGAAAGTCGCGCGAATGATGCTCGGCATGCTCACCCCGGCCAATCTATCGAATAACATTGTGTACGTATGCACCAAAGCGGCTCCGTAACGGAGCGCTCCATGAAGGAGCGATTGCGCGGGATATGGCGGCGCAGCGTGCGCTGGATTCCTGCGCTCGGCCTGGCAGCAGCGGTGGTCCTTCTCGGCTGGTTCGCCTGGCGTGACCGGGCGGCGTTGCTGGAAGCGCTTGCCACGGCGCGATTCGGCTGGCTGGCAGCGTCCTTCGGCGTATTCAGCGTGGACCTGTTGCTGGTGATCGCCATCTGGGCCAGGCTGTTGCAGGCGCTCGGTGTGAACCTGCCCTTCCGCGACCACTTTTTGATCTATGCGCAGGCCAATGCCGGGAAACGCCTGCCGGGGACGCTGTGGTACGTGGCCAGCCGCGTCAGCCTGTATGAGCAGCGCGGCATTGCGCCGGTGACGATCGCCGTCGCCAGCGGCCTCGAATTCCTCTTATCGTTTACGACCAGCGCCATATTCGGCCTGGTCACCGTAGGTGACCTGCTGTGGACACAGGTGCTGCCGCACCTCGCCGCAGACGTTGGGATGCCTGCGTTGATCGCCATCGTGACCGGACTGGCAGCGACGGGCGCGGGTGTAGCAGCGGCCGGCAG
>CAXNFZ010000263.1:0-4117 GCA_964201495.1 Chloroflexota bacterium
ACGCCGACGAACGGAGAGGGGCGGCCGAGTTCCGCCCCACTTCGTCCGGAGCAACGGCGACGGTCTTC
Organism: Chloroflexota bacterium; assembly: GCA_964201495.1. Lineage (GTDB taxonomy): Bacteria > Chloroflexota > Anaerolineae > J036 > Brachytrichaceae > CANJQH01. The sequence goes on from CAXNFZ010000263.1 coordinate 69, forward strand.
CCGAACTTGCGCAAGTCCAGGCAGAGCGCCGACGTTCCCCCGTGCGTGCGTCTGCGGTGCTCGACCGCCCCTCTCCATGGCGATTCCGCGTTCACTGCTGACGCACGCCGTCGCACATGCACAGCGGAATCACCATGGAGAGGGGAAGGGGTGAGGTTTCTCCTCAGTCCTTATACGGATCGACCTCATTCGCCCCAGCCATGGCCACGCCGATCGAACGCGGCGTATAGCGCCTCACGCGTAGACGCGTCCTCCACTACCCTCTGCATTCTCTGTCTCTTTGCCCAACCGCCTACGGCGGCGCAGTGGTGCGGGTCGGATCAGGCGCCGTGGGCGGAACAGCAGTCGGCGCAGGCTGCTGTGGCATCACCGGCGCAGCAGGAATACTGGTCGGCTCTGCCATCGTCGTGGGCGTCTCCAGCGGCAGCGCCGTCGGCGTCGGGGTAAACGGCCGGCGTGTGCGCACCCGCGTCGGCTGACGTGTCGGCGTGAGCGTCGCAGTCGCAGTCGCAGTGGGTGTTGAAGTGGGCGTCTTCGTCGCAGTCTTCGTCACAGTCGCCGCAGATGCAGCCGTAGTCGTGGGCGGAATCGTCGTCGTCGTCGGCTGCAGATCTGCGTTGGCAACGACACGTACGCTCGTCGGCGGTGCGATTCGCGCAGTGCTGGTCGGTGCGAGCACAGGCGGCTGCGTCCCCAGCACATCGTACGACGCCAGCGCCGCCACTCCCAGCACCGCGGCGCCGACAAGGATCGGCGCGCCCGCAATCCCACGCTTCTTCAACGGACGCAGCGACGCCGGCGTTTCTTCTGCAGGGACTGGCTGGGCCGGTCGCGGCTGCGGCAGCGGTGTGACGTTCTGCCCTGCCAGCAGCTGCTGAATGATCACGCGCAGCGGTCGTCCTGCGTACGCAGCCGACACCAGTTCATCCACCGGGATTCGCGCCATTCTGCCGCTAGCCGGCACTGTGCGTCGCGTCGCCTCAACGGACCGCAGCGCCGTGCTCAACACATCGGCGCCGGCGATGCGCTGGTCGGCGTCCTTCGCCAGCAGCCGCTCAAGAATTTCACACAACTCGTCAGGCACGTCAAGCCGATAGTCACGCACGGGCGCCGGCAGCTCGCTTACCTGCTTGTACATCACGGCATATGGCGATTCTGCGCGAAACGGCACTTCGCCGGCGAGCATTTCGTACAGCATGATGCCGAGCGAATACAGGTCACTGCGCTGATCGACTTTTTCACCCTTCACTTGTTCCGGCGCCATGTAAGCCGGTGTTCCGAGCGAGACCTGGCTGCCGGTCAGGCGCGTGCTGAACTGCGACGCAGCGATGCCGAAATCTGAAAGCACCGTGCGCCCATCGTCGGCGATCAGAACGTTGCTCGATTTAATGTCGCGATGAACGAAGCCGCGCGCGTGCGCAAACGCAAGTGCGTCGGCAACTTCACGCGCGATGCGCACCGCATCATCGATCGCGATGCGCCTTTCGCTGCGACGCAGTTCGGCCATCTGCTGCTCGAGACTGCCGCGTTGGTGATATTCCATCGCCAGGTAGTACGGCTCGTTCGTAATGTCGGCGTCATAAATTTCGACGATGTGCGAATGCCGCAGCGACGCGATGGCGCGCGCCTCTCGATCGAGCCGCCTGATCATCTCGTAGTCGCCGAGCAAATGGGGGAGCAGCACCTTCAACGCTGCATCGCGCCGCAGCGCCGTATGCCGCGCCTGATACACCGCACCCATGCCGCCGGCGGCGATGCGCCGCACGATCGTGTACGGGCCAACGATTGTTCCATCTGCAAAAACCGTCATTGTTCTGTACCTTTCATGCTGGCGTGAATCGAGGAGCTGCTGGCGCTTCCTAGTAGCCGACTTGCAGAGTGTACGTGATCTGGGGCGACCAGCGCGGGAAGTTTACATAGACGTAGTAACGGCCGGGGAGCGCATTCGAATACGTGAATGAATGCACGAACGGGTCGCCGTTGAGCGTCGCGCCGATGGCGCCGGCCCGATACAACTGCAGCTGTGCATCTGTGCCCGCATTCGCAAGACGCACCTGAATCGCACCAGATGCGGGAAGATCGACGGCGAAGTAATCTTTGTACGCGCCACCAGTCTGCTCAGGAGGCGCACCGTTGGTCGCGAGCCCATAGACAAGGCGACCGGGCGTCAGCGGCCCGCTGGCGACGAACCAGGAATCGTTGGGCTCGATCTCCCACGTTTCGATGAATCGATCACGCATGACCATGGGGACGCGCACCCTGCGCGGCGGCGACGGTGTGGCCGACGGAGTCGGTGTGAGTGTCGGCGACGGCGTGGCAGACGGAGTCGGTGTGAATGTGGGCGTAGGCGTCGGCGGCCGCGGAGTGCGCGTCGGCGTCGCCGTTGCCGGCGGAAGGTCGTTCCATTCGTACGCGCCAGCGTCCACACCGGATCCGAACATGCGCGGCGCACCGGCAAGGTCAATCGTCATATCGGATGGCGTCAGCGCAGCGTCGCCCACGTCGACGGCCGGCGAGCCAGGCAACAGGCGCAGATCGTCCGAGGCCCGCATCGCGTCCTGACAGCGTTCCGGAAACGGCCCGACGAATTGCGGATCGATCGAGTTTATGTCGAACGTGCGTGGATCGATCAGGCTTGCCTCCACAGTGTAGGTGGACGTGTCGCGCGCGGTGATGCCAGCAAGATTACGCATTGCGAGTGAGTTGCGAAACGCGATGCGGCTGTCGTTCTCCAGCAGGATCGCAGATCCACTACTGCAGGTCACAGCCCATTCAGAAAAATTCTGCGCAATCGTGGCGTGGGTGAGCGAAATAAAAGATGCATCGAGATAGATGCCGCCGCCACGCAGTGCATAGTTGGAAGCGATCACCAGCCCCTCGAAATTCGCCGGCTGCGCAGGTGACCCGACGTTCGACATATAGACTCCGCCGCCATAGAACGCCTGATTGCCGGCGATGCGCGAGTCACGCACATGCACCGGCCCGCCCAACCCTTCGATGTACCAGCCACCGCCCCATCCATCCACTGCTGAATTCGTTACGGCAGTTGTACGCGTCAGAAAAACAGCAGTTGGTTGATACGAGTAGAAGCCGCCGCCAGAATTGGCGCTGTTCATATCGAAGACCACATCCTGCAGGTGCAGCGTGCCGGAGTAATGCGCCAGCCCGCCCCCCCGCCCTGTTACACCAGCACTGTTCTCTTGAAAGTACAGGTTGGCCAGCACAGGAGAGCCGAACACCAGCATCCCGCCTCCGTCGCAGTCGTGCGGCGCCGAATCGAACCATCGACCGCAGACGCTGGAATTGATCAGGCCGTCACGAATCGTGAAGCCGTCGATGCGCGTCGTCTCGGTGACGCCGACGGCCATGACCACGTGGCGCGGCGCGTACGAGATGTACGGCGCGTCAGGGTTGATCGCGCTGAGGACCGTCTGCGTCAGCGCAAGGTTGCGCTCATCGAGGACGGCTTCATCGCCGACGAAGCCGCCGTACAGCGCCACACCAGGCGGAACAACGAACGCCGTCGCCGTGTAATGCCGCTGCAGCGGCGAATAAATTCCGGCGGCAACCCAGAGTTCGTCACCGTACCGTACAGCCGCAAGCGCTTCATCGAGATACCGATAGGCGCTGCTCCAGGTCAAACCATCACCGGGAACAGCGACGTGCGCATTCACGTAATAACGGCGCGGAGCCGACGCCGCGCGCGCATCAAACGCCGCAGCCGCAAGCACAAACACGCACAGCGCCGCAACAGCGGCAAGCTTGCGTTGCGCGTAATGCGGTTCGTGACGAGAATTTCGCGGCATGGTGCAGTTGTGAATCGTACTCGGAGCGCGCACTCCGCACCTCCGCACGGGTGCATTCGCCAAAAGGGGCGAATTTCGACAGCAGATTTGTCTCACGCGAAGGCGCGAAGAACGCGAAGGAAAGCGCTTTTCATAGCTTTTCCGCGCCTTCGCTCGAGGAAGATTCTTCGGTGACGGTATTCAGACCTCTTCGCATTCTTCGCGTTCTTCGCGTGAGACAGATTTGCCATCGCTCTCTGCCCC
>CAXNFZ010000264.1:0-4116 GCA_964201495.1 Chloroflexota bacterium
AAGCGGGGGAGGCGAATCTGCCGCCAGAACTTTTGGCGACTCACTTAGTTACTCGGCGGCGCGCAGGCGCATCTTCAGCCCGTACTTCGGACGCATCGTGATCGAGGGCTGCGGCACGATCCGCTGTCCGGGCGCCAGCTCCATGTCGAAGCGCTGCACGATCATCGCCAGCATCAGCACCGCCTCCATCTGCGCGAACTGCTGCCCGATGCACAGACGCGGCCCGCCGCCGAAGGGGAAATACGCATACTTCGGCAGATGCCGCGTGAATTCCGGCGTCCAGCGCTCCGGCAGAAAACGTTCCGGCTCCTTGAAGAATCGCGGATCGCGATGCATCGAGTACTGGCTCAGCAGCACGTCGCTGCCCTTCGAAATTCGATATCCGCCGATCTCCACGTCCGCCATCGCCTCACGTTGAATCGACCACGCCGGCGGCATCAGACGCATCGATTCACGAATCACCTGATCGGTATACGTCAGCTTCGGCAGATCAGACAGCTCGGGCGCACGTCCGGCCAGAACGTGCTCAAGCTCTTCACGCAGACGCAGGTGCACGTCGCGGTTCAGCGCCAGCAGCCAGAACGTCCAGCTCAGGCTGAGCGCAGTGGTCTCGTGGCCGGCGATGAACATGGTCCTGCTTTCGTCGCGCAGCTGTGCGTCGCTCATGGCGCTGCCGTCTTCGTCGCGCGCGGCGATGAGCATGGCCAGCAGATGATCCGCATGCCGCGTGTCTCGTCGGCTGCGTGTGATTACGCCGTCGACAATCGCATCGAGGCGCTGCACCGCCGCTTCGTAGCGCTCCTGCTTTGCACGATCGATCACACGTCCGAGCGCCTGCTCGAGCAGCGCGACCACGCCGCGAACATCGAAACGGGCCATGATCACATCGAGGCATTCGCCGATCTCCACGATCGACTCGTCCTTCTGCGCGCCGAACAACGCATCCGCCACGATCCGGAGCGTCGTCCGCATCATGTCCTCATGTACGTCGCGCACTTCACCCACGCGCCACGCCGCCATCGCCTCCAGCGTATGTTTGCGAATCAGATCGGCGTAGCCCGCGATGCGCTCACGATGAAAGGCCGGCTGCGCCAGCCTGCGCTGCCGCAGCCAGAAGTCGCCGTCGCTGCTCAGCAGCCCATCGCCGAACACCGCGCGCGCATACACCTTGAGCCCCTTGTCTTTGTGGAACGCAGCGCTGCGCGCCACGAGCACTTCCTCGATCAGGTGCGGATCATTCACCTGAACGTATCCACCGCCGAGCATGCGCACGTGCACAAGATCGGGAAATCGCCGGGCCGTCCGCACCAGAAAATCAAGCGGATCGGCGCTCATCGATATCAGATTGCCTACCCCAGGCAGGCCGGACATCTGCGGCACCGGATGCAGTGTGTGTTCACCTTTTTGAATATTGTTCATTTACAGAGCAGATTAATGAATAATATTCATTTTGTCAACATTCCGTATTGGAATCCAGGTAACTGTTCAGGCCTAAGTTGATATTTCCCGCGAAACACGCTGTTACTCCTCCCGAAGGGAGGAATAACAGCGTGTTTCGCGACGAGTAATAGACCAGTCTGAGCAGTTACGAATCCGGACGCTTCTCCAGCAGCGCATTCTGCAGAAAAAGAACGACCGTCTCTTCATAGTCCTGCAAATCGCCCGCACCCAGCAGCAGACAATCCACTGCCGTGCGCTCGATGAGATTCACCGTCATGTGCACGGCTTTCGCAACGTCGTATCGGCGGTATTCGCCCGCATCCATGCGCCTCATGAACGTTTCGGCGAGGACGTCGAACAAAGCCGAATCGATCTCACTCGGATGCTGAAACTGGTTTTCAAACGGCCCGAAACCGATGTGCAAATACAGGATCGCCAGCAGATCGCACTCATCCCGGCAGACTCGAAATGCCGCACGCACGGCGTCGGCAATTCCCTGCGCCGCATTCGGCGCATTCAACAGGGGCAAAGACTCCGCCAGCATCCGCCTGTTGATGCGATCCGCAAGCGCTTCGCAGATCGCCTCCTTCGTGCGAAAGTGCAGATAGATCGTGCCAACCGCGATGTCAGCGCGTCTGGCGATATCGTCCATACGCGCCGACGCAAACCCCTTCTCACGAAACACCTCACGCGCTGCATCCACGATGCGCATACGTATGCCTGGATCCACCGGTCGTGGCATATCACTGCGCCCCGCTTTCCAACGCAAAATCTACGATCGACCCGTTGCGCGCGTTGGTGATATACAACCGCCCATCACGCACTTCGACTCCGATCGGCACATCGCTTCGTTCCAGTGCGATCGCCGGCAGTTCCTTCGGCTGCCCGCTCAGCGTGAAGCCCAGCACTTCACCACTGCGTGGGCTGCTCACATACAGCGTTTCGCCGCCCACCGCCAGATACGGCTTGTGATCCACCGCCTGCAGATCCTCCGGCAGCATCGTCGCCCACGTCGGCACCGGGAAGCTGCGCTGCCAGACGAAGTCCTTCGACCACACCTGAATGCGCTTGTTCCACGTGTCCGCCACGTAGATGTTCCCCGTCGCATCGATCGCCAGACCAACCGGTTCATCGAACTGTCCGTCTCCGCTGCCGGCCGCGCCGAACTGCGCCAGGAAGTTGCCCTCGCGGTCGAAGACCTGAATGCGCTTGTTGCCGGTGTCGGTCACCAGCAGCCGGCCCTCGCCATCGATCACGATGTCGCGTGGTCCGAAGAACTGCGTCTCACGCCCGGCGCCCGGCGCCGTCGACGCGCCCGGGCTGCCCCATGTGAACTGCATCATGCCGTCCGCACCGAATTTCTGAATCCGGTGATTGAACGTATCGGCCACGAACACGTCGCCGTTCGCATCCACCGCCACGCCCCACGCGTCATTGAACTTGCCCGGCGCCGCTCCCGCTCCGCCGAACGCCTGCAGCACCTGCCCGTTGGCATCAAGCTGAAACAAGCGGTTCGCCTTGTGATCGATCACCCAGCGCCCACCGTCCGGCGCAAACGCCAGATTCGCCGGCTCCTGCATTTTTGGCGTCGCTACGGTCCGATTGCCGCTCGCCACCGCCGCCGTCCGATACTGCCAGATCTGCTCGGCAATGTCGTTGCGCACGAACAGCGTAATCCGATGACTCGGCGACCATTTTTCCGCCGTCAGTGACGTCTTATCGAACACTTCCGAATACTTCGTGTAGTCGCGATCGGATATCACGGACCACAGCGCCTCGCGCGCCTTCGGATCCGTGAGCGCGTAACGAATGCGCTCCCAGCTCAGATCGCGATAGTCCTCCATCGGCCACCACACCATCGTGTAGTTGAAGCGCGTGTGTGTGCTCGACAGCCGCTCCGCCCATTCGTTGAATTTGCCGTCCTGCTCACTGGCGATGATCGCCTGCAGCGTGTCGGCATCATCCGGCAGATCAGCGCCGAGGAATCGGCTGCCCTTGTAGCTGCGCATATACCACGACAGCGGCCAGCTCGTCTCCTGTGTATATCCGACGGTCAGCGATTCTTCTGTACCGAGCCGGCGCGCCATGTCGTCGAGCTGCGCGGTGATGATCTTCACACCGGGTGCGCCGTGCGCGTAGAACAGAAATTCGCGCGTGTAGTCGTAGTAGATGTAACTCGCCATCACGGCCGTGCGCACGGTCAGCACGCTCAACAGCATCAGCCCGGCCAGCGCAACCGCCACGCCAGCGCCGCGCGCCAGCAGCCGCCGCAGCGCCAGCACACACCCCGCGATCACCGCAACGGCGATCACAAGATTCAAACCCGCCGACACGAGCGCCGCGCGCTCCGCCTGCGGATCGTAGCTGCCGATCACCGACAACGCCCGCACGATGAACACGACTGCCAGCGCAGCCACGCCCGCCGCCGCCCAGCCGCGCGCACGCGGCGACGCCTCGGACAGCCGCATCTCTCCAAACATGCGCTGCACCAGCCAGCCGGTCAGCAGAATCTGCGGCAGCGCAATATGCACGGTCAGCCACGGCATCTTCTCGCCCGCAATCGTATAGATCGCCCACGTCGCCAATGCCCACCACAACAACAGAATCGGAAAGAAGTGCTGCTTGAGCTTCGCCACGATTCCGGCCGGGCCGAACAATCCCCGCAGCACCACCTCG
>CAXNFZ010000265.1:0-4083 GCA_964201495.1 Chloroflexota bacterium
GTGTTTCGCGGATACCAATTGGGCTTTGCGCACTCCCTTCTTTGCTGAACAGCTATCGCATACCGTACAATAGTCGCCCGTCGTCGACTGACTTGCATCGCCTTGATCGACGACGCAATCGCGGGTGTTCTCGTGCGATGTGAGTCAAAAGTCATTTGTAAGTGTGCAGCCCCTGCAGGCAGATCGCTCGAAACATAACCGTATGATTCGAGTAAACCACGCAGGGGCTGCACATTTACCGTTCGTTCTATCGATGATCAAATCAAAAGACCGGCTGGAACTGTTCACCACAGAGTGGACGGTCGCGAATGCGAAAGCATGTGTTGTTTTCACTCATGGTTTCGGAGAGCATTCTGGACGTTATACGCATGTCGCGGAGGCATTTAACGAAGCAGGCTACTCTTTTTACGCCTACGATCTTCGTGGACACGGCCAGTCCGAGGGGCCGCGCGGCCATACGCCGTCCTATGAACATTTTCAGGACGACCTGAGTCGGGTCATTACTCGCGTCAAACAGGTCACTTCGCGGCAAAAAATTGTGCTTTTCGGTCACAGCCTCGGCGGCAACATCACGCTGCGCTACGCATTGCAGCGTCCAACAGGCATCTCCGCCTGCATCGCCAGCGCACCGTGGATTCGTCGCGCCATCGAAGCGCCTCGCTGGCAGACGCTGCTGGCCTCGACCATTGCCAACATCTTCCCCTCATTCTCACAACAGACCCCCAGCCTCGCCGGCATGCTCTCCCGCGACCCCGCGATGGCCGCCCTCGGTGAGGCCGACCCGCTGAATCACAACCGCATGTCCGCACGCCTGTTCGTGGACGTCTCCGCTGCCGCAGACTACCTGCTCGCGCATGCCGCTCAGTTTTCAGCCCCGCTGCTCGTCACTCACGGTACCGCCGACCCGGTCATTGCCTTCTCCGGCAGCAGCGAGTTTGTCGAACGCGCCGGCTCCGCCGACAAGTTGCTGCTCGCCTCCCCGGACGGCTTGCATGAGCTCCACAACGACCTCGATCGCAGCCAATACCTGGCCCAGATCCTTGCATGGCTCGACGAACGCATCATCCCGGGCACTTCCGTCGGCCGAGCCACGCGCTTCTGAAAAAGCACTCTGAACCTGGGCCAGAGACCAATCCGCTACCATGCAGGGATCATGAACGCCTCCGACGACGCCCACGCTCTCCAGCGCATCGACTCTCTGCTCGCCGCACATCCCTGCTCAGACGGCAAGGAACGCCGCGACGTCGCCTTCATCCGTGATTTCTGCGCGTGCCAGCCGCTCGCTCTGCGCCGCGAATGCGCCCCCGGCCACATCACCGGCTCGGCTCTCGTCCTTCATGTCCCCTCTCGCCGCCTGCTGCTCACGCACCACCGCAAACTGAATCGCTGGCTGCAGTTCGGCGGTCATGGCGAGGGTGAATCCGATCCAGCGGACACCGCGCTGCGCGAAGCAGCCGAAGAATCCGGCCTGCCGGACCTGCAGCTCGTCTCCCGCTCTCCCTTTGATGTCGACGTGCACACGATTCCCGCCCGCGGTGATGCGCCCGAACATCTGCACCTCGATTTGCGTTATCTTGCGCTCACGCAGCGCCCTGACGCCGCCGTCGTCTCCGAAGAATCTCACGCCATTCGCTGGTTCTCCTTCGCCGAATGCGCCGCTCTGCCGCTCAACGACGAAATGCAGCGCATGCTGGCGAAGGCGCAGTCATGGTTGACTGCTGTGGTCAGGAAAGAAGCAGCGTAAGCCTTCAGGGTCTGTTTGTTCACTCACAGCAGACAGCGGAGCACGCGGTTCGGCAGATTTCGCGTCTTGACAGGGCCGACTCTCTACTTCGGCAACTGCTTCAGCCGGTTTCAGAAAGAAAACCGCGTCTCCGCTCTTCTGCGTCTTTGCGTGAAGCGCCGCGGCATCCTCAGTCTTCGAAGTCACTGAGCTGACGTCTCCGAGTGAGGACGGCCGCGGTCTTCGTCGTCTCCGAAGCATGGACTACTTGCCGTGCTTTTTCTTCCACTCTTCGTATTCCGGGCGCGCCGCGTCCGTGAGCGGATAGTACTTGCGCAGGTCGCCGCCCTCAGCCAGCCGCTCGCGGGAGAACTCCTCCCACTCGGCATGCTCGCTTGCGCGCTTCAGCAGCTCGGTCGCGAGCTGCGCCGGCACCACAGCAGCACCATCGTCGTCGGCCACGATGATGTCACCCGGCATCACCAGCCGGTCGCAGCATGCAATCGGCACGTTCACCGCGTACGGGAAGATCGCCACCTGCGTGTGGTAATTCGGCGTGGTGCCCTTCAGCCACATCCCCAGCCCGAGATCCTTGGCCTTCGGGAAATCGCGGATGCAACCATCAATCACGATGCCAGCGCCGCCGCGGCCATGGAAATACGTCAGCATCATCTCGCCGAATACGCCGCTTCCCAGGTCGCCGCGCGCATCCACCACCACAAAATCTCCCGCCTGCGCGTGATACAGCACATGCCGATGCAGTTGCTTCTCCGGATCGGCATACTCGGTCTGGCTGTACTGATCTTCACGAATCGGCATGAACTGCAGCGTCAATGCCGGTCCAGCCAACGCCTTGCCAGGGATGCGTGACGTCACCCCGCGCAGATGCGCATCGCGAATACCCATGCGATTCAGCTCTGCACTCGCCGTCGCGCTTCCGATCTCGGCCAACGCATCCACGAGCGCCTTCGGCGGACGAACGATGTCTGATGTGTGTGTCATGGCAGGGAATGTAGCACTGAATCAGATTTCGTAGTTCGTGTCGCTGCTCCGGCCTCGATCATGAACATTTCTGCCCTCCGTCGTCTGCCGCCGAAGAATTTGTCTCACGCGATGCCGCAAGGAACGCGAAGAGGTCTGGATTCCGTCGCCGAACGAACTTTCTCAAGCGAAGGCACGGAAAAGCCATCACAAGCTTTTTCCTTCGCGTTCTTCGCGCCTTCGCGTGAGACAAATCTGCTGTCGAAATTCGTCCCTCTTGGCGAATGCACCCTTCGCTCCCTAAATCATGCATCCAACCTGTAAAATTCTTCGGGAGGTGATTCTCTTGACAACTCTGACTACGTCTCGCAGAAGCTACTGGCGCACGGAAGTGGCCGCAATCCTTGCACTGCTGGTCTTCGTCGCAGCCATGCAGATTGCTGCTCCATTGTTCGCAACCAGCCTGTCGGAAGAAGTGCAGCTTCCGATCGGCGTCGCTCTCGCGGTGATCCCCGCGGTGCTCTGGATGATCGTTTTCTACGCGCAGGATCGGTCTGAGCCCGAGCCGCGGCAGTTCGTGATCGGCGTGGCGATCCTCGCCGCCCTGCTCGCCGCCGCCGTCGGACAACCCCTGCTCACCGGCTTCTTCCGCATCGATTCATGGATTCATCACGATCCGCTTACCGAATTTCTCGGCAGCGTGCTCGTAATCGGATTAATCCAGGAACTGCTCAAGTTCGCTGCCGTGCGCTTCAGCATGTACTACTCGGACGAATTCGATCAGCGTATCGACGGTGTACTCTACGGCACCGCCGCCGGCATCGGCTACGCGACGATGCTCAATCTATCCACGGTCTTCGCCGCTGGCGGCTTCGCCGACGTCGGCGCCGGCGTGGTGCGCATCGTGATCACTGCACTGGTCCACAGCGCAGTCGGCGGCCTGATCGGCTTCTTCCTTGCGCGCGCGCGCTTCGACAACGAACCCGTCTGGTGGATGCCCGCCGGCGTGCTTCTCGCTGCGCTGATCAACGGCGCCGTCGCCTGGCTCGGCAGCGAATTCAGCCGCAGCGCCCTCGTGCTCGATGCCACTGGCCTCGCTACGGCCGGCTTCAACCCGTGGCCCGCACTCGCCCTCAACGCCGTTGTCGCAGCTGCTCTCTCGGCTCTCGTCTTCACCCTGATGCGCCGCGCCGGTGAACGGCCGGAAGCGCCGCGACTCGACGGCCGCGATACGCTCGCCGTGGTCGTGACGCTCGCCGTCGCCGCGCTGACGCTCGCCGCCGGCCTCATCGTCCGCAATTCGATCGAAGCTCGCGTCAAGGTGCACTCCGATCCGTCAGGCGTTCGATTCGCATACCCGGACGGCTGGCGACTCGATA
>CAXNFZ010000266.1:0-4073 GCA_964201495.1 Chloroflexota bacterium
TCCCAAACTATGGATAATACGATTGCGTGCAATCGTATGTATAAGCAAGTGACGGATCACGCGTGGCCGGCAGGGCCGGCGCGCTCTGACTCGTCACGTTCGCCAGACACGGAGCAACATGGGGAAATACGCAATCGGAGTGGACTACGGCACCGAAAGCGGCCGCGCGCTGGTGGTCGATGTGACCACTGGAGCTGAGCTGGCCAGTGCCTTCCATCCGTACGCCAATGGCGTCATCGACGAACGGCTGCCTGCCAATGCCGGCGGAGCAAAGCTCGAGCCGGACTGGGCGCTGCAGGATCCGAACGATTACGTCGAGGTGCTCAAGCGAGCGGTGCCGGAAGCGCTGCGCGCGAGCGGCGTTTCGCCAGACGACGTAATCGGCGTCGGCATCGATTTCACCGCGTGCACCATGCTGCCCACGCTGCGTGACGGCACGCCGCTGTGCGAGACACCGCAATGGCGCAGCCACCCGCACGCCTGGGTCAAGCTGTGGAAGCATCACGCTGCGCAGCCGGAAGCTGATCGCGTGAATCAGGTCGCCCGCGAAATGGGCGAACCGTGGCTCGACCGCTACGGCGGCAAAATTTCCAGCGAGTGGTTCTTCCCGAAGGCGCTCCAGATTCTGAACGAGGCGCCGGAAATTTATGCTGCCGCCGACCGACTGATCGAAGCCTGCGACTGGGTGATCTGGCAAATGACGGGTGTAGAGACGCGCAACAGCTGCACCGCAGGCTACAAGGCGATCTACCAGAAAGAAACCGGCTTCCCGCGCCGCGAATATCTCGCAGCGCTGCACCCGAACTTCGCCGACGTGGTCGACGCGAAGATGAGCCGTGAAATTCTGCCGCTCGGCGCACGCGCCGGCGGGCTGACCGAACAGGCAGCAGCCTGGACCGGCCTGAAGCCCGGAACCGCCGTGGCCGTCGCCAACGTTGATGCGCACGTAACCGTGCCTTCAGCTCAGGCGACCGACCCGGGCGTGATGGTCATGATCATGGGCACGAGCATCTGCCACATGGTCATCGGCGAAAACCTGAAGGTCGTGCCAGGCATGTGCGGCGTGGTCGAGGACGGCATCACGCCGAACACGTTCGGCTACGAAGCCGGCCAAAGCGCCGTGGGCGACATTTTCGGCTGGTTCGTCGAAAACAATGTGCCCGCGTGGGTCGACCGCGAGGCGGCAGCCGCCGGCCTGAACGTGCATGCGTACCTCGAACGCGAAGCAGCCAGGCTGCGGCCGGGCGAAAGCGGCCTGCTCGCGCTCGACTGGCACAACGGCAATCGCAGCACGCTGGTGGACGTCGAGCTGGGCGGGCTGATGCTCGGGGCGACGCTGCTGACCAAGCCGCACGAGCAGTATCGCGCGTTGATCGAAGCGACGGCCTTCGGCACGCGCGAGATTATCGAAGCGCTCGAGCGCGGCGGCGTGCCGGTGAAGCGGCTGGTGGCAGCCGGCGGCCTGCCGGAGAAGAATCATCTGCTGATGCAGATTTACGCCGACGTGACGCAGCGCGAAATCGGCGTGGTGCGCGCAGTGCAGGCCCCCGCACACGGCGCGGCGATGCACGGCGCCGTGGCGGCCGGCTTCTACAAGGACATTTACGCCGCCGCCGACGCGATGGGCGGACTCAAGGACGTGGTGTTCAAGCCGAACCCGGCGAATCAAGAAGTCTACGACGCGCTCTTCGCCGACTACAAAACGCTCTACGATTATTTCGGCCGCGGCGCCAACGACGTCATGAAGCGCCTGCGCGCCCGGAGGTCGGGCCATGCTTGATGCGCTTAAGCAGCAGGTATGCGACTGGAATCGCGCCCTGCCCCGGTATAACCTCGTGGTCTGGACGAGCGGCAACGTCAGCGCACGCGATCCACAAACGGGCCTGATCGTGATCAAGCCCAGCGGCATCGAGTTCGACGACCTGCGCCCGGAGCATCAGGTAGTCGTCGACGTCGACGGCAATGTGGTCGAAGGGTCGCTCAAGCCGTCGTCGGACACGCTCAGCCACTGCTATATCTATCGGCAGCGGCCGGACGTGTTCGGAATCACCCACACCCATTCGAATTACGCCACGGCGTTCGCCGCAGTCGGCAAATCGATTCCGTGCGTGCTGACGGCGATGGGCGACGAATTCGGCGGCGCCGTTCCGTGCGCCGGCTTCGCCCTCATCGGCAGCGAGGCGATCGGTCGACAGGTCGTCGAGCACATCGGCAATTCGCCCGCAGTGCTGCTGCAGCGGCACGGCGTGTTCACCGTCGGCAAGTCCGGCAAGGACGCGCTGAAGGCCGCCGTCATGGTCGAGGACATCGCCAAAACCGTGTGGCTGGCGATGCAGCTCGGCAGCCCGGAGCCGATCTCCGCTGAAGATGTGGCGAAGCTGAATTTTCGGTACCAGAATATTTACGGGCAATAGGACGACCGACGACCGACGACCGACGACCGACGGCGGTTTTCTGTCGTCGGTCGTCCGTCGTCGATCGTCCGATTTCTGATTTTGACTCCCTACTAACCAACCATGTCCCTACCCAACCTGAAAGACCTCGAAGTCTGGTTCCTCACCGGCAGCCAGCATCTCTACGGACCCGAAGCAATCGAACAGGTCGCCGAGCATTCGCGTGAGATCGCGAAAGCGCTCGGCCGCAGCAGGAGCATTCCGGTGAAGGTGGTCTTCAAGCCGGTGCTGACGACGCCGGACGCAATTCTGCAGGTGATGCAGGACGCGAACGCGTCGGCGAAGTGCGTGGGCGTGGTGACGTGGATGCACACGTTCTCGCCGGCCAAGATGTGGATCGCCGGCCTGTCTGCGCTGCGCAAGCCGCTGGCGCACCTGCACACGCAATACAACCGCGACATCCCGTGGGCTGCGATCGACATGGATTTCATGAACCTGAACCAGGCGGCGCACGGCGACCGCGAGTTCGGCTTCATCATGTCGCGCCGGCGCATGAATCGCAAGGTCGTCGTCGGCCACTGGCAGGATCCGGAAGTGCAGGCGTCACTCGGCGCCTGGGCGCGGGCGGCGTGCGGCTGGAACGAGTTCCAGCACCTCAAGCTGGCGCGCATCGGCGACAACATGCGCTCGGTGGCGGTCACTGAAGGCGACAAAGTCGAAGCGCAGGCGAAGTTCGGCTTCGCAGTGAACGGCTACGGCGTGGGCGACCTGGTCGCGCTGGTCAACGCCGTCTCCGAGAAGGAAGTCGACGCGCTGTGCAAAGAATACGAAGCGACGTACGACATGTCGGCCGATCTGCGCAAGGGCGGCGCGCGATACTCGTCTGTGCGCGACGCAGCGCGCATCGAGCTCGGCCTGCGCACGTTCCTGACGAACGGCAGTTTCGGCGCCTTCACAACCACATTCGAAGATCTGCACGGCCTGGCGCAACTGCCCGGCCTCTCGGTCCAACGTCTGATGGCCGACGGCTACGGCTTCGGCGGCGAGGGCGACTGGAAAACCTCGGCGCTGCTGCGCGCGATGAAGGTGATGGCAGCGGGCCTGCCGGGCGGCACGTCGTTCATGGAAGATTACACCTACCATCTCGACCCGTCCGGGCAACTGGTGCTCGGGGCGCACATGCTGGAGATCTGCCCGAGCATCGCCTCCGGCCAAGCCAGCCTGCAGGTGCATCCGCTCGGCATCGGCGGCAAAGCCGACCCGGCGCGCCTGGTGTTCGACACCGCGGCCGGCGCGGCGATCAATGCCTCGCTGATCGACATGGGCAACCGCTTCCGCATGATCGTCAATGACGTGCAGGTGGTCGACGCAATTCAGCCTTTGCCGAAACTGCCGGTCGCCCGCGCGCTGTGGACGCCGATGCCGAACCTGAAGGTCGGCGCAGCAGCGTGGATCTACGCCGGCGGCGCGCATCACACCGGGTTCAGCCAGGTGCTGACAGCCGAGCACATGCAGGACTTCGCCGACATGGCCAATATCGAATTCCTGCACATCAACGCCGACACGAAGATCTACGACTTCCGGAATGAAATTCGCTGGAACGACGCGGCGTGGCGGTGAGGGAAGTAGATAGTGATAGTAGATAGTAAATAGTAATCACGTAACTCACTATCTACTATC
>CAXNFZ010000267.1:0-4071 GCA_964201495.1 Chloroflexota bacterium
CGCGTTCTTCGCGCCTTCGCGTGAGACAAATCTGCTGTCGAAATTCGCCCCTTTTGGCGAATGCACCCGCGGCCATGGAGCCCCCATCTCATCCACGACACTGGTCCTATAATTCCGCCTCAGTTACCATGACACTTGCTGTACTTAAATTCGGCGGCACGTCGGTCGGCGACGCGCGCGCAATGCGCCAGAGCGCACAAATCGTTCGCAGTGCGGTGGAAGAATTCGACCATGTCATCGTCGTGACGTCTGCCATGGGCAAATCACCTGACCCGCGCGATCAGATCAAGGTCACTGACACGCTGATCAACGCCGCGCGTACCGCAGCAGACGGCGACGGTGACTTCTTCCACAAAGCCAAGCGGCAGCTTGCTGACAAGCACCTCGCCGCAATCGACGGCACGGTAGACAACCCAGAAGACCGCCGGCGCATCGCCGAGGAAATCGACCAGCTGCTCGACGGCTTCGAAACGCTGTGCGCAAGCGTGCGAGTGCTCGGTGAAGTGACCCCGCGCGCGCTCGACGCCATTTCCGGCCTGGGCGAACGCATCGCCGCGCGCATCCTCGCCGGTGCGCTGCGCTCTGCCGGCGTCAACGCCCTGCACGTCGACGCCACCGACATCGTCGTCACGGACGACCGCTTTCAGGCCGCCGCTCCGCTCATGGACGCCACGCGCGATCGCACGCGTGCGGCTCTCCAGCCCATGCTCGAGCGCGGCATCGTCCCGGTCGTCACCGGTTTCATCGGCGCCACGCGCTCCGGCGTGCCCACCACGCTCGGCCGCGGCGGCAGCGACTACTCCGCCAGCATCGTCGCCGCTGCCATGGACGCCACCGACGTGTTCAATTACACCGACGTCAACGGCGTGCTCAGCACCGACCCGCGCATCGCCCCCGACGCCCGCACGATCGACGTCCTCACTGCGCAGGAAATGTCCGAGATGGCCTATTACGGCGCCTCGGTGCTGCACCCGATGACGATCGCCCCACTCATCGAACGCAATATCCCGCTGCGCGTCAAAAACACGTTCAATCCCGATCACCCCGGCACGCTCATCGTGCACGAGTCGCACATCGAAGGCGCGCACGCGCTGAAGGCGGTCACCACCATCCGCGAAGTCGGCGTGATTTCCGTCACCGGACGCGGCATGAAGGGCGTGCCCGGCATCGCCGCGCGCACGTTCACCGCCGTCGCCCGCACCGGCACGAGCGTGCTGATGTTCTCGCAGGCCAGCGCCGAGACGAATATCTGCCTCGTCGTGCCCCGCGCATCCGTCGAGCGCGTCAAGCACGAGCTGCGCTCCGAAATGGCCGGCGAAATCTCGCGCCGCGAAATCGACGAAGTCGCCTCGTTCGACGAAGCGTCGATCATCACCGTCGTCGGTCAGGGCATCTCCGACACGCCCGGCGTCAGCGGCCGCGTCTTCGGCGCACTCGGAAATGCCAATATCAATATCTATGCCATCGCACAAGGCTCCAGCGAATGCTCGATCAGCCTCGTCGTCGGCGACAAGGTCTGCAACGACGCCGTGCGCGCGGTGCACCAGCTGACGCTGCAGTAGCGGGAATAGATATGAAAAAAAGAGTAACTACTCAGGCCTAAATCAGTATTTCCCGCGAAACGCGCTATTACTTACCCCGAAGGGGGAAGGAATAGCGCGTTTCGCGTTGGAACAATGGAGGGCCTGAGTAGTTACAAAAATGATCCGATCTGTGCTGCGCCGTTTCGGCTGGCACGTCGGACGAATGCCGGCGCCGGTGCGCGTCACGAATGCATGGGAAAGCCTGAAGCGCCTCGACATTCGTACGGTCATCGACGTCGGCGCTGATGACGGGGATACCGGGCGCATCTTCCGCGACATGTGGCCGAACGCAGAGCTCCACTGCTTCGAGCCGCAGGTGGAAATTTTCTCACGTCTACGAAACTGGGCGTCAACGCAGAACGGGCAGGTGCATGCGTACAACTTTGCCGTCGGTAATGTGTCAAGAATACAAACCCTGCGCGTCGTCCAGGAAAGAGATCGTACGGCGAGCATAATCCGCCGATTCGACGATGAGCAACCTGGGAAGATGCCGGTCGCATCGCATGAAGTTCGCGTGGAACGCCTGGACGACGTTCTCGACGCGGCTGCATTGACAGCCGGCATTTTCATCAAGATCGACGTCGAAGGCTTCGAACGCGAGGTAATGCGCGGCGGCAGCGCAGTGCTTGACCGTGCAGCAGTCTGCGTTATTGAACATCATACGAGGCTGACGCCGCACGGCGCAGCCGACATGGCGGAAATCGCCGGCATACTCGAAAGCCACGGCCTGACATTCACCGGAATGATGCAGCAAACCTTCGGTGCAAACGGCCGCTACCTCTGCGGCGACGCTGTGTTCACCAACTGGTCGCGCTGCGCGCTGCGCACAGATACCCAGAGCGCCTCCACGCATCAGGGATAATCAGGGCCCGGGACGACGCGAGCGCGCGCACCCGCCCCTATTTATGAGTAAATCCATCGTCGCCCTCGTAGGTCGCCCGAACGTCGGCAAAAGCACCCTTTTCAATCGACTCGTCGGCGAACGCCTGTCGATCGTCGCCGACCAGGCCGGCACCACTCGCGATCGCGTCCAGGCGCCGTGTGAGTGGAACGGCGTAGAATTCACCCTCGTCGATACCGGCGGCATCGAACCGCTCGAACCACTGCGCAACAAAGCGGTGAGCGTGCTTGCCGAGGCATCGAAGGACTTCGTACACGAAATCCGCGAACAAGCCGAGATGGCCATCGCCGAAGCTGACGTGCTGGTCTTCACCGTCGACGCACAAGTCGGCCTGACCGGCACGGATGAAGCCGTCGTCGAAATTCTGCGCAAACTCATCGGTCAGCGCCAGCGCGCCGGCCGCAGCGTGCCGCCGATTCTCGTCGCCGCCAGCAAGGCAGAGGCGCAGGGACCACGCATCGACAGCCTCGAGTTCTACAAGCTCGGCCTCGGTGATGTCTTCCCTGTCAGCGGCCTGCGCGGTGATGGCACCGGCGACCTGCTCGACGCGGTCGTCAAGGCTATTCCGCCGGAAAAACCGACCGAAGAAGACGAGACGCTCAAGATCGCGCTCGTCGGCCGCCCCAATGTCGGCAAATCGTCGCTGTTTAATGCACTCATCGGCGAAGACCGCGTCATCGTCAGCAACGTGCCCGGCACCACGCGCGATGCCATCGACACGCTCATCGAATACCGACGCCCCGTCGACGACGCGAATCCGGACGCCAAGAACGAAGACGAGCCCGTAGACGAAGCGGATGCCGGACAGGACGAAGCCGACGACGGCACGCCGATGACTCGCATCACGCTGATCGATACCGCCGGCATCCGCAAACGCGGCAGCGTCGAACCCGGCATCGAGAAATTCAGCGTGCTGCGTTCGTTCAAGTCGATCGCCCGCGCCGATGTCGCACTGCTGCTGATCGACGCTGTCGACGGTGTTATCGCACAGGACGAGCATGTCGCCGGCTATGTGCTGGACGAGAACAAGAGCGTGATCATCCTCGTCAACAAATGGGACCTCATCGAGAGCCCGGAAAAAGTTGAGCGCACAGCAAAACATGTTGCCGGCTGGGGTCTCCTGACGGAGAACATGCAGGAATACATCGACATGCTGCAGAAGCGCTTTAACTTCATGCCCTATGTGCCGATCCTGTTCATTTCTGCCAAGCAGCAGCACCGCATCGAGCAAATCTTCCCGACTGCCATCGCTGTCAATGAAGCGCGCAACATGCGCATCACGACGTCACAGCTGATGCACATCGTGCGCGAAGCCAGCCTCAAGCACAGCCCGCCGATCAAGGCCGGCCGCCGCCTTAAGGTCTATGTGGCACAGCAGGTGGGCGTCAACCCACCCACATTCGTCTTTCACGTGAACGACGTCAAACTCGTGCACTTCGGCTACGAGCGCTACATGGAAAACCGCATCCGCGCGGACTTCGGCTTCCTCGGCACCCCGCTGCGCCTGCTGTTCCGCGGACGTGAAGAAGGGGATCGGGAGTAGCGGAATAGGAAAGTGAGGAATGCTCAAAATCCAATTGATGAAAC